>NZ_QQPQ01000031.1 GCF_003346715.1 Oceanispirochaeta sp. M1 | reverse complement strand
TGATAAAACTTGGTGACACAGGGGCAAACTAAGGTGCTGTTTATAGATTTAACATAAGAATATTCAGGAAAGGATTGTGGACCAAAAAAAGAGCTGCTGCAATTTTACTTTTGCAACAGCCCCTTTTCTTTGTCTATCCAATTTAAAAGAAATTGATAAGAACATTATTCCATAGCTATCAAGGCCTGAAAAAAAATCCTGTTTCTGTCAAAATCTGGGGGTGAGGTCACTTCTCACATAATATCCTTGAATTATCAGGATATTAAAATTGGTATATAATTATATAAAATTACTATTAACAGCTATTTTATTTAAGAATAGAAATTGATAATCTTTTTCAGCCATTTATATCTCCTGCTAAGGAAATATAACCACTTATGTAACTGGGAAGCCGAGTATTTTTCCTGGAGAATGTAGACAACTTTGAGGAGTAAAGAGATGTTAAAAAATGAAAAAATTAAATCCGCAGGAAACCGGGATTCTGTAATTCTTGGTCATGATACGCTGCAGGTTGTTATTGATGCAGAAAAGAGTATGGTTCCGGAACTCAACACCCGATTCAGGGATGGGTGGATAAATGCTCACTGGCAGCCGTGGTTTAGAGCGAATAGTGGATTGCCCTGGAATAATAATGATCACTCTCCTTTCTGGAAGGTTCCTCTTTTGTATGATATAGCAGGCAATTTTCCATGTGTTCCTAATTTCGGTCCCGGTCATCAGCTTGATGAATATGATTTACCTCCCCATGGATTCACAGCATTTGAAACATGGGAACAGGATGAACCTATCAGCCTTCCCGATTCCAGGGGATATTCTTCCATCAGTACACTTAAAGAGGGGAGTCATCCCTTTCACTATAAAAAGACAGATATGATTCTGAATGGACAGAACATCCACTATACAGATCTTGAGATTACAAATACAGGTAGTAAAGAGGAGCCTTATAATTGCGGTTGGCATAACACTGTAGGCCCTCCTTTTCTTGAAAGCGGCTGCATCATTGATAATAATGCAGATAAGTTCAAGGTCGTTCCTGAGGGGGGAGAATTTGACGCTACCGGCCGGCTCGCATTTGGAGCCGAAACAGACTCTCTTGAAGCGGTACCTCTTAAAAGCGGTGGAACTGCCAACTTGAGAATTGTACCGGGCATAATAGGTTATTCTGATTTTATAACGGCAGCGGTTCCAGATAATTGTGAGCTCGGATGGAGTTCTGTTGTGAACCCCCGGCTGAAACTTGTTTATCTGTCATTTTTTACAGGGCCTGCCGCTATAAGTAAGAATGAAATACCTCTTTACTTTTATGATCTCTGGATGAACTACGGGGGACGGTCCTACACTCCCTGGGCAGCTCATGATGGCCTTTCGGATCAGACCTTCTGCCTGGGTTCTGAAAATTCGACAGGATATTATGCAAATGGTCTGAAAGAGTCTATTGAGAATGACACACTGCTGGGGCACCCAACTCACCTCATGCTTCCTCCAGGTGAAACACGAACACTTCATTATGGAACCTTATTCCAGGAATATTCGGAGGGTGTCTTGGATGAGGGAATTTCATCAGTTACATGCGGTGAAAATGAATTAATATTAACTGGCTATAATGGCAAATATATTAAAGTTCAGGCTGAATGGGATTTTAAACTACCAGCAGTATTATAAAGAACGACCTTCAGTTCTTATGGACTCAAAAGAGACCAGTAATCGTAAGATTGCCGGTCTCTTTTTACATACTAAGCAATTAGCTGGAAGGGTGAACTATAATCAAATCATGATAAGAAATTTTTTCTCAGTTTTCATAAAAGAATTTATAGATTACCGCATCTATTTAACAGCCTTATTTATAGGGGGAGTTATAAATTGGACAACCATGGGAACCCCGTTTTACAGCTGGATTCCCTTTATGGTTCCCATTTTAGTTCAGGTTTTCAGTAGAACCATGATGAAGATTCAATACCAATCCAGGGAACAGCTTCTTCTTCTGCCTTCTATGAGAAAAGATCCGGCATTTGTGATGAACAAAGTGGGGGATATTCTCTATTCTCAGGGAAATACAAAAGATTTTTTAAACAAATATGATATTACAAATTTCAATCAGTTCAGCGATGAAGATATTCTGACTGAAACTTTAAAACGTATAAGTTCCAATAATAAGATCTCTCAGGAATTATATTTTGATCCGGAAGCCTGTTGGTATGAAATTCAAAGTATGGAGAATCCTCAGCAGCCGGAAATGATTCTAGTCTGGTTTACGAACATAACGGCTAATAAAGGATTAATTAAACAGCTGAGAGAAATTCAGAAATTCAGTCAGCAGTTTCAAGTAGATATTGAAGATCAACTGGATTTTAAGGATACCTGGGCACAAATGGCAGAATTGGTAATCTCTCATCAGTATTCAAGTGTATTTATTGCAGAAAAAAAAGATAATTTTTTTAGCGGTAAAATATATAAACTGGGTGAACGGGATATTGAAAGCTCACATCTTATTAATATTCAAAAAGATTCAGAAGTCTCTCTCCTCGCCAGTCGAAAACAACATGGTCTGGTATCTGGAAACGAAGCAGATTATCCCGATAGAGAAGAGTTTTTTAAAAGTTTTCCCTTTGCACCGGAAGTTCAGAATTATCTGGATGAGCCTATTAGTAATTTTGTAAATTTCCATAGCGGGGAATTGTCAATTATAGCTTTTAACCATCAGGGTTCTATGGGGCCTCAGGACAAAATTGCCATTGAAATTCAAGTGAACACAGCATGGACTATAAATAGTCTGCAGGCCCTTGCCCAGGAGAACCGGGACAGGTTCACCCAGTCCATTGAAGGTCTCTGCGCTGCCAGTGAATTCAGTGATGAAGTCACGGGAAGGCATATCTACAGGGTAAATGAATTTTCCTCATTCATAGCTGAGAAAATGGGGTTTCCTAAAAAAACAGTGCAGGCTATATCTCAAGTAGCGGCAATACATGATATCGGCAAAGTCGCTGTACCCCATCTGGTGAAGCTGCCCCGGGCATTTACAGCTGAAGAACGCATAGAGATGCAAATGCACACTATCTATGGTGGCCAGATCTTAAATAAAATGATGGAGTATGGCAAAGAGGATGAAAATCTGAAGCTGGCCTGCACTATTGCAATCTGCCACCATCAGCAATGGAATGGGAAAGGATATCCAGGAATAAAGCAACCCGATGGGGAGTGGACTGATCTTACCGGTCGGGAACCTGCGTTCTATAACAAGTTACAGCCATTAAAAGCGGAGGAAATACCTATGGAAGCATTAGTTGTATCCCTGGCAGATAGATATGATGCTCTTAGATCAAACAGACAATATAAAAAAGGATTCACCCATAAAGAGACTCTGGAGATACTAAGCCTGGATAATCGTTCCGGAGAGACCGGTTCTGAGATATTCGGACAGCAAATATTTGAAGTATTGATGCAGAACCATAAATCTATGGAAGATATTTACGAATCTATGAAGGATTGACGATTTTTTAGTTTTGAATCTGTCCTTACAGCTCTGCAGGACCCTTCTTATAAACTTTTCGATTGATAATTCCATCAGATTCAAGCGTCCTACCATAAGTAGGTGCTTGTTTTACTGTAATTTGGTGAATCTTATTCCCCGAAAGGGTTTATAAAAAAGACACTCGAAATGAGTATCTTAATTGGGTCCACAAGGACTTGAATTGGAACAAAAACTTGTTCATAGTTCATAGTTCATAAACATCATTAATTAAACTAGAACAATAACGTACTCCATTCGTTTTTCCAATCTTGAAGACTATCTACAAGTTCCTTTGATTGATCCTCTGTCAGTGTTCCTAAAGGAGCTCTTGTTGTATATGAAATAGGAACTCCCTGTAAAGCCAATACTTTTTTTAATGATGAAAAGAAATTACCATTTTTAACAATGATATTTATTAGTTTAATTATCTGGAATTGCAAAACCTGTGCAGCGTCAATTTCCAAATTATCATAATTTTCAATCATCTTTAAAAAAAGTGGTGATGCAATATTGTAGATTGAACCCACAGCACCTTTTGCACCCATTGCCAATGCTCCCAGGAGCATTTCATCGCGACCCCACAGGATATTCAATTCAGGGTTAGATTGAACTGACTCAAAATAATCACCCATAGTCTCAAAAGTGTATTTAACTCCCGCAAAGTTGGGAATATGGGCTTTAATTTTCGGTATTAGTTTCGCAATATTCATATTAACACCATTCATGGAAGGCATATGATAAAAATAGAAGGGAAGCTCAGGTACAGCAGAAGCAATAGGGTCACACCAATTTATCAGATCATCCATATTGCTTGGTTTATAAAAACCAGGAGCAATAGATGCGACAGCATCTGCCCCTATACGACCCGCATGCAAAGCCAATTCCCTGCTTTCCTCAGCACTGCTGTGGCCCACATGAACAATTAACAGCATTTCCCGGGGTAATACCCTACGCCATTGTTCTGCTAATTGGATTCTTTCTTTACTACTGAGAGAAGCCCCTTCACCAGTTGTTCCATTAATAAAAACACCCCGGACCCCTTGTTTTTCTAAGTGTTCAGCCAGAGGGGAAACGACCGATAGATCAACAGCTCCTTCTTCCGTAAAGCCTGTTGGAGGTGCTGCGATGAGCCCCTTTATTTTTTCAATTTTCATTTTCAATTATCCTTTTACCGAACCGACCATAAAACCTTTTACAAAATATTTCTGTACAAAGGGATAAATACAAAGTATGGGTAGAGATGTGATAACAATGATGGCACCCTTAATACTTTCCGAAGGTGGTGGATTTGTATTATTTTCAGTAAGAACTGAATCCATAGTTGAAGAGACAAGTATTGTTCTCAATAGATTCTGTACTGGATACTTTGCCGAATCATTGATGAACATGGCTGCATCGTACCAGGAATTCCACTGCCAGACAGCATAAAACAGTCCTATAGTGGCGATTGATGCCAGACTGAGAGGAAGTATGATTCTTATAAAAATAGTCAAATGACTGCAACCATCTATTATGGCAGCTTCTTCCAGGGATTCGGGAATTTGCTGAAAAAAGGCCATCATGATAAAAACATATTGAGTATTGATCAGCCAGGGGAAAACGAGAGACCAAAGAGAATCAACTAATCCGAAGTTCTTAACAACAAGATATTGGGGTATGATCTGTACTGGAAAAACCAGACAGATGACCAATCCTGTAATGAGAAATTTCCTTCCCATCAGATTTCTTTTAGATAAACCATATGCCAGAGCAGCGGTTACCATAATTTGTAGGAATCCCCCGATAAATGTGCGGAAGATGGTGATTCTGAAAGCTGTAAATACAGCACTTCCTTTCATAAGAAGCATACTGTAAGCAGAAGAATCAGGATTATTTGGAACCAGAATCAAACCACTGCGGCTTAAATATTCATTTTCTGAGATAAAAGATCCTGCCAATGTGATCAAAAAAGGTATCAGAAAAAGAGCTGTTATTATAAGGAGGAATAATGTATTGGCAATACGGAATATCTTCTCTCCTGTTGAATCAAAACTAGATATCATTTTCAACCTCTACTTATACATACTTTGCTGACCGCTTTTCTTTGCAATCACATTGGAAAGAACCACAAGAACCAGGGCAAGTATTGATTTAAAAAACCCTACTGCTGTGGCAAATGAGTAGCGCATTTGTTCAAGCCCCATACGCCAGACATAGGTATCAATAATATCTGCCACGCTATAAACCCCCGGATTATACAGAAGCAGAGTTTCTTCCCAACCCTGGTTCAGAATGACTGAGATTCTCAGTATAAACATAATGGCTATGGCAAAAGAGATACTGGGAAGTGTGATATATATGGTCTGCTTTAAGCGATTAGCACCGTCAATTTTAGCGGCTTCGTAAAGCTGTGGATCAATACCCGATAAGGCTGCAAGGTAAACAATTGTTCCCCATCCAATATTTCTCCAAACTATTGCTGTAACAAGTACTGTTCTAAAATATCGTGAGTCACCAAGATAATAAATCGGATCACCACCAAGGCTTTCAACAATGGCTGGGATAAGACCATTATTCATCGTTAATAATTGAAATACCAATCCTGCTAAAACAATATTAGAAAGAAAGTAAGGCATATAAGAAATTGTCTGAATTGCTTTTTGCAGATATTTATTTCTTACTTCATTGATTAATAATGCCAGGACAACCGGACAGAAAAACTCAAAAATCATTCTCAATCCAGCCAATGCAAAAGTATTTCTCATTATATTCCAGAAATAATGTGATGAAATAAAGGATTTAAAATGCTTCAACCCCACCCATTCAGATGTAATAATTGTTGATGCAGTATCAAAAGGTGCGACATCTTTGAATGCAACAAGAGTTCCGAGCAAAGGCAGATATCTGAATAGAAGAAAGTATAGCAAACCAGGAACCATAAGTAGATATAGGAATTTATCTCTTTTGATTTTCTGCCTTATATAAAATGGATTACTGGCAGAGTTTTGTTTTTTTAAAGAAGGGGCCACTCCCCTTATAGATACGGACATATTAGCTCCTGAAAACTACTGTCCTCAACATGAGAGGACAGTAGCTGTTAGAAATTGGTTAAAAGTTGATTATTTCTGAGATTTATACATCTTTGTATGAGCTTCAATCCAATCATCCAACCCTATAGAATACAGATCATCGATAAATGAATCCCATTCATTCATTGGGCGTGCACCCATAATAAACTTGATCACTTCTTCTTCTCTCATTCTTTGAAGGTCCGCATATCCGGGAATTTCATTTTCAATGACTTTTGGATCATATACAACACCGGCATCAACAGGCATTTTTCCTCTGGAATAATCCAGACCATCAGGAGTGGCTCCTGAAGCGACGGTACCTACTCCCAGGTAGCCAAAGTGTTTAGCCATCTGAGGACTGTCTGTTGAAACTGCTCTTTCCATGGGAAGACCCATTGCAAATGCATAGTCCCCTAGGTATCCGGTTCTATCTTTAAGAATTTCGAACTGTAATTTATCTTTATTTGTCCATTTCCAGAGTTCATTCTCTGGACCCATATAAGCAACCTGATGATTTCCAGGATTAGAGTAGAAGAACTCCATGACTTTAATCACAGATTCTGCATTCTCACTTCTTGCAGAGATGAGCATACCCTCAACACCAGCAGGTTTAATGGTTTCTGCTTTTCCATACTTTCCTGATAATCCACCTTCTGGAAAGATCATATTGATTCCGGGATTATTAGATTCAGTTGTTGCATAGGGAACTGTGACATTGGAATACCAGGTAGCATTTGCTGCAACTTTACCTGATTTGATCATATCTCTGATGATATTTCGATTCAGAGAAGCAAATTCTGGATAGATATAACCAGCTTTGTACCATTCATTCATCCTGGTGACAAACTCTTTATACCCAGGCTGAAGTTCCTGAGGTTTAATTTTTCCATCACTATCTAACCAATTACTGGCTCCATACTTTGTAAAAGCACCCAGAAAAGTCTGAAAGATTCCACTGGAACCATGCTTTCCTTTCATTTCAGCCAACAAAGGAATGGCATCAGGTTCATTCTTTTTGACAATGGCAAAATACTCTTCCAGTTCTTCAATAGTGGCAGGAACTTCCATACCGTACTTTACAGCCCAGTCTGCTCTTAAAAAGAGAGGATTCCCCATAAAGGGTGTGGATCTTGGAATACCCCAGAGTATACCTTCAGGATCAGACATAGCTGCAAAGGACTCTTCTGGCCAGGAGCTGACAATGGATGGACCAAAGTCATCAACTAAATCATTCAATGGAAGAATCATATTTCTTGAGGAAAAATCAGGCCAATTGCCCCAAAATGCATCTACCTGAGCACCTGAAGCAAGTAGAAGATTCAGTTTTTGAGATTCCTGACCAACAACCGGTGCAATGACTTCAACATCGACACCAGTTTCACTAAGAATCCAGGCCCTCATTTTTGCAATAATATCAGGAGAACTTGTTGTCTCTCCACCGGCACCACTGATAACACCATTATTATTATAAACAACAATTTTTGGATTACTCAGCTCTTCCCCTGTATCCTGTGTTCCAGATGCAAAAGCACTCACTGATACTAAGAATACAGTGAATAATAAGAATACTTTTTTCATTACTTTCTCCTTTGAAAATGTTAGATATTTCACGGTACACCCGAAAGGAGAATCGGTATCTGATGATAATATGACTTTTTACACTCATTTTCTTCATGTAAAAAAAATCCTATGAAATGAATTATTGTGCTACTTAAGCAGTTGCCTGTATTCACCCGGGGTTCTACCCGTTTTCTTCTTAAAGAGTCTGATAAAATAGTTACTGTTAAAATAACCGACTTCAGATCCAATTTCCTGTATTTTTAAATCCGTTTCTTTTAAGAGTCTCATTGCTTTTTTGATTCGCACATCAGTCAGATAGTCTATGAAAGAGAGTTTCATATGTTCCTTAAACAGACGGCTGATATAGGAGGGATTAAGATTGATCTTATCGGCGATAATATTAAGATTGATATCCTGACCGCACTCTTTATCAATATATGCAATAATCGTCTCGATCTTCTTATTCTTTTTCTCTTCAGAGAGGTTCTTGATCTTACCAGTCACATCCTTCAGAAGGGTGATCATCCAATTGTTAATATCTGTGATAGTCCCCAATGATAAAAGCTCTCCAAATGGATTTTCTTTTGCAATAAGCTCATCTGAGTCCAAACCAAGATCATTGATGGCATTGTAAATCTCATTCAAAGCTGTGATGTATATTTGCTTAGCCCTTCTATAGCTCAATGTGTTTTTCAAATTTGTTAAGTCATGATAGATTTCATTCATAAAATGGACAGACTCTTCTGAATTGCCCCGCTTGATACAATCTTTTAAAAGACTTATTTTCGTCCCAAAATCATAAGTAGTGATTTCTGTTTCACCAATTTTCAAGTCTTCATAAAAAATAGCATGCCCTGTATCTGCTAAAGACCTAAGTCTAATAGCATCTATTGCTTCAGAATAGGACTTATTCAGTTCAAATACAGTTCTTGCTGGAGATCCGATTCCAAATGTAAATTGCATTGACATCTGGCTTGTGAGGGAATTGATAAGGTCTTCAATTTCTATAGAAGATGATTTTAAATCAGAATGGGGAAGGTTGAAAATTATGCAATATTCACTTGAGGAGATCGACAGATATTCTCCAAAAAAAGTTTGGAAGAAAGTATCCTGAAGAATCTGTTCAATTTCTAATCCCAGAATGACTCTATCAGAAATGGAGAGGGATCGACTGTCGGAATTATCAGGTTGAATTATGATAACTGCAAGATTTTCAGCACTCAATGGAGAGTCAATATATTTCAAGCGATCTAAAATATCACTAATATCATAACTATGACTGCTTAAAAGACGCTTCAGGAAATCTTTACGATAAGCAGGAAGACTTTCTCTGAATTTCTCTTCAAGTTTTTTTTCTCTCAATTCAGATGTCTTTAGAGTTTCCCAGATCAAGCCCAGATCTTCATTTTCAGAAGCAGTATTTGTCTCATCATCCTGATTTAGCGTTCTTACATAAGTGGATAAGTTTCTAATTGGTTTATAGAGTTTCTGACTGAGGTAATAGGCAAGCAATAGTGATAATGGGAAGAACAACATAGACAGTATGAAGATACGAATCCGATATGGACTCAATACTCTATTAAGATTCTTAGCATCAGTTGCTGAATACACTGTCCAACCCAATGGATCAATCTTTAAACTGCTTATCAGAAACTCCCTGTCATCAATTAAAAGAGATTCAGATTTTGAAGCTGTATTATTCTCTGCCAAAATAGATATCTTATTAATTATCTGACTGTCTTTTGAGGAATATAAAAGAGGTTTCCCTTCCTTTGAGAGAATAAAAAAGATATTATCCGGATCCCAACCAACATTACTGATGATTTTCCGATATAGGATTTCTGCATCAACATTTATAATAAAGGGAATATCTTCTTCAATATTTTCCGAAATGATAGAAATGATATTCTTTTGACTCTGGTCCTCATTTTCTATGGTTCTGATTGACATTATATAAGGCAGTAATTCACTATTTTTCACAACCTTATACCAGGCTTTATCAGGAAAAGACTCAAATGACTGTGGAAGCCTCCCATTTTTGAAAACGATATTCCTTGATGAATCTAAGAAATAAATAGATTCAATAAACTCATTAGAGAGAGTCATTGTTTCAAGAGTATCATAAATCTCCCCTCGAATATTAAGGTATTCATAAAGCCTTCTATAATCCTGATCACTGTAGTTGAAAGAGATGTCACTGAACTGCTCGAAATATTTTTTGTCTGAAATTCTAACGTAGTCATTAAATATGTTATCAATTGCAAGCAGGTTTGAAAAATCAAGAATATTATCAATTACAATTTCCAGAGAGTTACTCATTAATTTCATATAAAGGAGATTAGTTTCTTCTGCTTTCCCTCGAACCAGGGCCAAAGAGCTATTTGAGTAATAAAATGTCATTACTGTAGATGGGATCAATGAGATTAAAATAATACTGATGAGAATCTTATAATAATAGGGATTCTTTCTATTGTTCCTTTTTTTGCTGAGAGGCTTCATCTGTTCAATAATATTACCATGAAACAAGAAAAATATGATCAAAATAAAGATAAAGGATTTCTAAATGGGATTCTCCGAGAACAGCAGAAAAAGGAGTATCATATTATGAATCATGCCATATACAGCTGCAAATGACCTGTAAAACCGGTTCCTGAATCACACAAACTGAAGCCATTCTTGATCTCATCTGTTTAGAACCAGATTTACCACCAAACCGATTCTCTTTAATCCGGGAAAATACAAATACTGATGAAGTCTTAATAAAACCTTAAGAATTTGAAAAGCCTTCAGTAATCTCTTTCCTGTATGTTTAATGTACATAAAAAGAATCGGGGGAAGAGATGGTAGGAAAAAGTACGGTAATCGAAACTAAAAATCTCTGTAAATCATATTATGCTTCTCAAGCTGGTGTTCATGTACTGACAAATTTGAATATCGAGATTTATAAGGGTGATTTCACCATGATTATGGGGGCTTCGGGCTCGGGGAAGACGACCTTGCTGTATGGGCTTAGCGCTCTCGATAAAATCACTTCGGGAGAAGTCTTTTACAGTGGAACAAACGTACACAAAATGACTGAAAAAAGCCTTATCGATTTCCGACGGAAAACGATTGGATATATTTTTCAGGGAATCAATCTCATCCCCTATCTATCTTTATTGGAGAATGTTTCAGTTATAGGAAAACTGGTATCAAAGAACGGAAAGGATGTTATCTCTCGATCAAAAGAGATGCTCTGTAAATTCGGTCTGGAAAACGAAATGTATCGTATCCCAGCTGAAGTTTCAGGTGGACAGCAGCAGCGTGCCGCTGTAGCAAGAGCTCTTATCAACAACTGCGAGGTTCTTTTTGCCGATGAGCCCACTGGTGCGTTGAACACTTCTCAAGGTGATAACCTTTTGGATACCCTGACCACAATAAACAACAATGATAAGAGTATTGTCATGGTAACTCACGATTTAAGAGCCGCCTGCCGGGGTAACAGAATTATTTATTTAAAAGACGGTAAGGTTCATGGCGAGTTATCACTTCCTCCGTTCAATAATGATAATTTAGAAGAGCGGGAACATACCGTGTATAACTTCCTGCGAAAAAGAGGGTGGTAATATGAAATCTGTTATATCACTATGCAGAGGTTTGTTAAAAAAACAGATCAAATCAAATGTTATGATAGCAGTTATCTTCATCATCTGTTTTACCTGTATTGCAACGGCAATCGCAACGGTAAATGCCACAGGTTCAATGCTGAATGCAGTTATAGAACAGCAGAAGTCAATGCATGAACTGGCTCATTTTTCATCGGATGACTATCCCGACTTCCTGGAATTAGAGAAATGGTTTCAAGAGCACGAACTTGTGGAATCTGCTCAGTTGAGTGCAGCTAGTTCGCTACAGGATAGGATTAAGATAGGCGAAAAAAATATGGGTGGGATGTTTCAGGAGATGAGAGAAGATTCGGTGATGGATTTCATCACAGTACTTGAGGGCAACGTTACGGAATATCCCGCCCCTCAAACTGTCTGGATTACCACGGGTTTCGCGAAGAGAGATGCCCTTGGTCCTGGAGATGAAATCCTGATTCCCAATGGAGCAGATATTCTCAGCTATACAATAAGTGCTGTTGTACTGGATCCTCTGTACAGTTCAACCCTGATTAACCCATCACGGATATGGGTGAGACCAGGTGAACTGGCAATGATGAAGTCATTTTCATCACTGGATAATATGGTTCTTACAATCCGGTATTATAACCCGAAGGATAATAGAAAAGTATGGAATGATTTTTCAGATTGGAACGGAGCAGGGTTCACAGGTAGGTTATTAGCTTACCAGGATTATCATCTTGTTACATCTATGGCCACAACAATGATGGTCACTGCTGTATTTGTTATTGGAATTCTGTTATTGATCATCTGTCTGATTGTACTTATGTTTATGGTGACCGGGGATATCTCAAATCAGTATAAAAACCTGGGAGTGTTAAAAGCCTTGGGCTTTGCATCAAATCAGATAATGAGTGCGACTATACTGCAGTATCTGCTGCTGTTAATGGCAGGAATTCCTCTTGTATTTTTTCTGAGCAAGATCAGCACCCATGCCATAATTATCCAATATGCTGATTCCCTGGGAATAAGAGATATCTCTCTTAGTGTTTTCCCTTCAATGCTGATAGCCTTACTAATAGTAGCTGTTTTTATTATTCTTTCGGTAAGCTTCGCGACGGTTCGGGTAAAAAAGATTAAACCTGCTATTGCTATCAGGTACGGCAGCAATGTGACAAAGAGCCATGGGAAAAGTTTCTTTACACTGAAAAATACTTTTACATTCAATTCCGCTTTGCTTATCAATCTCAAACAAAGTGCAGGAAATGTAGGAAAGCTTCTATTTTCTGCTGTTATACTCTTTGTGCTTACCTTTACCATGTTTTTCGGAATCGGTTTTCGTGAAACTTTCCAGACATTCTTTTCTAAAACGACCCCTATGGGCTTTCCCGATTGTGATCTGATCGTTGTCTGCAACAACGAAGGGTTCTTCGGATACAATTCCGATGAAGTATATTCCTACTTGTCCCGGCAAACCGATTACCAGAATCTGGTCCGCGGTTATGTTCCACGGGACTCCATCTCTATTGTTCTTGAAAATCAGGATGATTACGGGGTGACAAGCTACAGCGTGCTCGGGGACTACGATGAATATGGTCTGTATGCCATTGAGGGAAGAAACCCCATTGGGATCAATGAGATAGGCATTACCCAAATTACCGGAGAACAGACAGGAAAGGGAGTTGGCGATATCATTGACCTCTCAATTAATGGACGAGTAATCCCTTTCACGGTTACAGGTACTTACCAGGGAACAAACGATATGGGGAAAGGAGTTCGCCTGACCTTTGAAGCATTACAGCAGTTTGATCCGACTATTAAACCGAACTGGTTTTTTATAGATTATCCTGATGGCTTTGATATTAAGGCAGCTGAAAAGAAATTTGAATCGGTAATGGGCGGGTATATTGAGATTCAGAATCCGAAAGAGTTCCTTGCTTCAATTTCACAGCCGATTATTCAGTCAACATCAGCAATGATGCTGGCTCTGGTAGTTATCTGCGCAATAGTATGTGTCATAACTCTGTTCAACTTTACCATTTCACACATATATAAAGAGAGAAAAAATTATGGAATTCTGATAGCCGGTGGAATGGCCCCGGGACAAATCATCGGTCAAC
Source organism: Oceanispirochaeta sp. M1 (assembly GCF_003346715.1). Classification (NCBI taxonomy): domain Bacteria; kingdom Pseudomonadati; phylum Spirochaetota; class Spirochaetia; order Spirochaetales; family Spirochaetaceae; genus Oceanispirochaeta; species Oceanispirochaeta sp. M1. Next base: position 50,282 of record NZ_QQPQ01000031.1, on the reverse strand, counting down.
AGATTTTGAACATTGTAACAGTCGCCACTATCGCCATTATGGCAGCCCTGATTGTGGTGCTCAGCACCATGGCTCCCTTGTTGTCACAATTATTTAAGAGTACAGGTATCTCTGATATAACTCTTGTTATTGATCCGATGCAGATGATTTTGGCAGCAGTGCTGACCTACGCTACGGGCATAGCCGCAGTTTTTTTAGCGACGCGGCAATTGAAGAACATCAATTTGCGAGAATTGGTAATTGAATAGGATAACTATATGAAAAATATAAAATTGATTTGTACAGTACTGACTTTTATAGCCCTTGCTGCTTTCCCACTGTCGGCTCAGGACAAGGCTGATGAGATGAATGAATATCTGCAGTTTATATTTACTGAGACCGGTATACCCGGAATGGCTGTTTCTGTGATTCAAAATGGAGAACTCTTCTTTGAAAAAGGCTATGGGATTGAAACAATCGGAAACAATCAGAGAATGACTCCGAATTCAGTTTCCGCGATCGGTTCAGTGGCTAAGACATTTACCACAGTCGCGGTGTTACAGCTTGCAGAGCAGGGAGAACTTGCTCTTGAGGATAAGGTGATCGATCATCTGCCGTGGTTTAGAACGTTGGAAAAGGAGAAGAGCGATCAAATCACCATTGGAATGGTTCTCTCCAACTCCAGCGGTATGCATGATAATTCGGTGCATTATTCATGGTTTGTTGAAGATCTGGATGAAAACTCGGCACGTGATATGGCGATGAGTCTTGCTTCGGAACAATTGCTCTTTGATCCGGGAGCCGGTTTTAACTATTCCAACTCCGGTTTTATTCTGGCGGGATTAATTATCGAAAAGATCTCCGGTCAGAAGTATGAAGAGTATATAGAAGAACATATTCTTGAGCCTCTTGGAATGAAAAGCAGCACAACGGACATTAAAGACTTTGATGAACTCAATGTGCTGTACGGAAATGTCCCTTATTTCGATGGTTATGTTCCTGCAGGGGGCATAAAAAATATTTCTGCATATGCGGCAGGAACAGAGTTTCGTTCTACTACCAATGATATGACAAAATTTATGTCTTTGTTTTTAAAGGGGAATGAAACTGCAGCCACAAAGATATTGAGCTCAGAATCACTTGAAATAATGAAACAAGCGAAAGTCGATTTCAAGGTTTTCGGTGAAGATCTACAATACTGCATGGGATTGATTCTCTATCCCGAAGAACAGTTATATTTACACGGAGGCCAGACCCGGACGATGTCGAGCATGATGCTGATAGATCCGATATCTAATTGCGGTATAGCAATTCTCTTCAATGTCAGTGATATCAATTCGGAAATCTATAAAATTAGTGAAATGCAAATTGCATACAATGTCAGAAACATACTTAACGGTAAACCCCTTAGTAGTAATTTCATTGAAGACGATCGAAAGCCCGATTCATACGATCTCCCCGAGCAAGTGATAGACAAGTATCTGGGAACATTTTCCAGCCGGGACGGACTTGTCAGAGGGAAGATACAGAAAATTGACGGCCTACTCTATTTGGAACAGTCAAGTGCCATGGGAACTCCTACCTATATATTGGATTTTGAATCTCCCTTAACTGCTTATGTTTACAATTCAGTAGAATCTGGAAAAGTAAAATTCGAGCAGGATTCCAATGGGAATATCCTATCATTATTTTCCCCGAGAATGGGTTATTTGATCCATGAAAAAGATGAACACTATCCAGGTTACGGTCAGGTAACCTTTAATGAGAGTTCTTTTATTCTGCCCGGGGGAATTGAGGCGGGAGAGCGGGAAGGCACTATCTATATCAACTATCTTGATTCAGTGATTAAAATCGAAAAGGGGAATGAGAATTTTTCGGAGCAGTTTCTACAGGTATGCATGAGAAAAGGATCCGTCATCAGGGAAACCGCCGAGAGGTTTGAATGGATAAACGGATATAAATGTTTTCAGAAAAACTTTGTCATTCAGAAGAATGATGATTACTTTGTCGGGATAGGCGTCTATATGAATAAGGGATCTGAAATAGTATCAATCTCAACGATTACGGAATACTCCCTGGGAACAGCGATTACTCGGGATATTATTCATAAGATTATACTCTCCTATGACTGAGAATGTTTTTACGATATTGTCCTTCTCCATGGTACAATAGGCACTATACGATTATGAAGATACTTATTGTTGATGATGAAGCAGAAATAATCGCCATTCTCAAAAACTATTTTGAATCTAATGGTCATATTGTGATCTCTGCCCGTACTGGCAGGGAGGCAATTATCAGACAGCAGAAAGAACAGCCTGATGTCATAATTCTTGATGTAATGCTCCCCGATATCGACGGTACAGAAGTATGCCGCACAATTCGCAGTACATCAAATGTTCCTATTCTTATGCTGAGTGCCAAGGGAACTGACCTTGATCAGATTCTTGCTCTTGGATTAGGTGCTGATGAATATGCGACAAAACCTTTCAGCCCTTCGGTTATACTCGCAAAAGCGAGTGCCCTGGTACGGAGATGTGAAGGAAATGCCGCGACATTGTCAAAGGGCTCCAGGTATAACTGCGGGTCGCTCTTTATTGATAGCGACGCTCACGTTGTGAAAGTGGACAATGTAATTGTGAACCTTGCCCCCAAAGAGTTTGTTCTATTGCTTCACCTGATTCGAAACAGGGATAGAGTATTTACCAAGGAAGAACTTTTCGATCTGATTTGGGGTGATGAATTTGGTGACATTTCTACTGTTACTGTACACATTCGAAAAATTCGTGAAAAGATAGAGATCAATCCGCCAGAACCGAAATTTATTTCAACAGTCTGGGGTGTGGGATATAAATTCTCAGGTTATGAGGAATGAAGCGCTTACCGCTGTACATCATTATCATCGTAATAATGTGTAATATTGTGTTTTTTTTCATAAATCTGAAAAACGGGAATAATCAGTATGTTTATAATTATAGTCAGCTGAGGGCATTCACTTCCGGTATTGAGGGATTGGTTCTTGAGAATAACCACAATTTACTTGATTCCGAAGTCGCTGATGAAATTGAGGCAATAACACAGGAGAAAGGGATCAAGCTCATCATATCTGATGCTGCCGGTTTAGTTTATTTCAATAACGAAAATCAAAGTACAAAGATAGGATTAAAAGAATCTCTTTTTTTTGACTCCTATTACGAAATGACTCATGATTCCATACGCCTCAGCGATGTCGTTGTTCTGGACGGTTCAGTTAAATACTTCCTTATATATATAATACCTTCGAAAATGGCCGAGACCCTGTTTCAATCCAATAATTATGCTGCCATTGGCTTCTATCTGCTCTCGGCAGCAATAATACTCTGTCTTGTTTTTCTCTGGATTTGGTATAATAGGATTTATCATAAACCCATAACTGAGCTTAGAACTATGGCTTTGACCATTGCCAGAGGAAACTGGGACTGTACACTTCCCGAGTCCGGAGCTGCGGATGTTTCCCTTTGTATCCAATCCTTTGATCTCATGAGAAAAGAACTTAAAAAATCGATTGAAATAAGAAGTGAATATGAACAATCGAGAAAAGAACTTGTAACCTATATTTCCCATGACCTGAAAACACCGCTTGCGATCATTAGAGGATATGTGGAAAGCATCATGGATGGTGTTGTCCATGAAGATCAGATTGAATTGTATCATAGGGGTATTCAGCAAAAAGTGATCGAGATGGGGAAATTAATAGAAGATCTTTTTGTACATTCACAAATGGAATTGAATGAACTTTCTATAAATAGAAAACCCCACTACCTGGATGTATTGCTTGAAGAAATCCTCGCTTTGACACAACCCTATGTTGAGCTTCAACATAGAAAGCTGGAACAACAGAGGCCCTACGCAAAGGTTCTTCTTAATGTAGATAAAGAACGGATTGAACAGGTGCTGATGAACCTTATCAATAATGCCGTAAAGTATTCCGATGCTGGCTCTACAGTTTCAGTCTCAGCAGAAGCTGATTCAGAAGCAGCCACCATTATTGTGCACAATGACGGTAAAGGGATAAGCAGAGAAGAATTGCCTTTTATTTTTGAAAAATTTTACCGGGGAGACAAAGCCCGAAATAGTACCAATTCCGGTGCCGGAATCGGTCTTGCGGTGTGTAAATACGCCATCGAAGCACACGGCGGCACCATTCGTGCTGAGAGTAGATCCGGTCTCGGTACTAAATTCACAATAATGCTGCCCATTGCTTAAAGATGACATAATCGCGTCTACAGGGACTTGGACTTGAGCAAGATCCTTATGGGATTTATATAAGTCCGTCCATATGGAATAGAGCCGATTCCCTTTTTGGTAACTGAGACTTTATTTATGTCTGGTATTATTTTGCACAAAAGAATAAGGTACTCTCAAAATTGTTTTTGAACCGACAATTGTAATGATCTCACATAAAATACAAAAGGAAATACAATCATGTCTGTCACTACCAAACTCACATTAACTGAGAGCCTGCCACTCAGCTGCTCACGTTCCGGCAGCTGCTGTTTTGGCAAACAGGTCTATATCAATCCCTGGGAGCTGGCATGTATGGCCCAGGCAAAAGAACTGACTCCTAAGGAGTTTAGAGATCACTACTGTGAATTTGGTGGAATCCGTTTGCGCTTTGATGGTGCATCCAGCTTTAAAGGGATGTCTGCCTGTAGTCAGTACATCACGGATTTTGGATGCAGCATACACTCTGGCCGGCCCCTTGTCTGTCGTTTATACCCTCTTGGCCGCCAGAAACAGAATGAGAAACAGCACTACATGTTCCAGGGTCAGGAATTCCCCTGCCTGGCAGACTGTCCGGAGGTTTTGGATTTACCTCAAATGCGTGTCACAGACTATATTGCAGGACAGGCTACAAAGAACTTCGAGCTGGCTCAGGATGAGTATCTTGAAATAATGCAGAATTTAGCCGATGCCGCCTTTGTCCTTCTCCTGGAAAGTGGTTTGGCCGAATCAGGTGACCGGAAGACACTGAATCTCTGGCGAGAGATGGGAAGTGAAGAACCTGAGCTCCTGGCGAAGCGGCTTGGACATGAGTGGATAAACCGGCTGATGCTCCCGGCATTAGCCGATTCCTTAGATGATCCCAAAGCTTTCTCACAAAGGCATTACGACCTGCTCCTGGGAGAAGCTGAAAAATCATTGACCGCACTGGAAACGCTCACCGATTATAGTAACAGTTCGGGATTAATGATGGGACTGGCCCTGCATTTAGGGCGAAGTCTTGGTGCTAGACCTTCAGAACTGGCGGAACACTGGATTACAACGGCGAAAGAACATGGAGCCCAAATTGACTCCATTATCTGAATAGTAATTGCTAGCAGATTGTAGTAACTCTTTTGGATGAAGGAGTATATACTACATCTGCATGACGCAGACATGATTCACCACTGAAGAAGTTATCCAGCAAGAAAGCGGAATAGACCACCTGAGTAGGCAGCGACAGGACCAAAACAGATGTGGAAGACCGTGAGTTATTTCTTTACATCTACGAGCAGGAAATGATTCCTTTACTACTAATTACCGTTCTCATTCCTACTGAGAAAAATCTCTCTGAGTTTAAATCACATTCATTTTAGTAAAACTGTAACTTCTATAATGAAAAAAGCTACAAAAGAATATGATGATTTATATCCTTGCCAAGAATCACAATGAGGGCTAAGCTTGTTTAAATTAACAGTTACTCATGAGACCTAATTATTGACACTAAATAAAAAAGACAAGATCTATATATCATTTCTAACCTCATACCTGCTTCTTCTGTTGCTTGTTTTAAGCTTGGGGGCCATCTCTTATTTTGCAACTCTACGCATTGTTGAGAAAGATACCAATGAAGCCAATATGGCTCTTCTTGATAAGAGTCGTCAAATAATCGAAGGCCGTTTTTCTGAAGTTGAAAGAATATTAAATCAGTTGGCCATGCATCCCCAGATAACCCGAATATCTTATTCAGAGAATCCAATCGATGGTGGAAACTCCCTCATTCAGATTAAGGATGTCAGAGATCTTCTTGCTCAGTATCAGATGCAGGATAGTTTTCTTGCTTCCCTGCATCTGTTTCTTTCCGAAAGTAATATCATCATAACGAGCAGGGATATCTACCTTCGTAAGGATATTTTTTATAGCCATTTTTTTAAATATAAAAACCTCACTGCAGCCGAATGGGAGAATCTTCTATTCTCCGAGATACACAGCGTCAACTATCATCCTCTAAGCAATGTCAAAATCAACTGCGAACAGGAATCAGTACTGGTGATCTCTCAGTCCTTATTTATCAAAGGATACGGACTGACTAATTCAGCAGTTATAACTGCATTTATCCGTGCAGACACAGTCTCAAGCCTGCTGGAATCGTCACTTCTTAAGGGTTCGGGAGTCTCCATGATTCTAGATAAAGACGGACAACTTATAGCCGAAAGCAGGGACCTTTCTTTTTCACTGGAGCCTATCATCACTGCAGTTCAGCAAGGTGATTCAGAAACCGTTATTCAGGACCAGCGGATGATCCTCTCCTCAATTTATTCTGAAGAGAGAGGCTGGACCTATATTACTGCTGTTCCCAGAAAAATTGCGCTGTCAAAAATAGTAGTGCTCAGAAGGTACTTATTTCTTTTTATTACCATAAGTCTGATGACAGGAATAATCATATCAATTTTCCTTGCCCTCAGAACCAGTGCGCCCCTTAGGGAAATCAGGGGGATTTTATCACATCGCAAGGATCTGTTGTCTGATGAAAATTCCCTGAATCGTTTTCCCGGAGCTGTTCAGGAACTCTTGAACAGAAACAGCTCATTCAGAGAGAGGATATCACGCCAGACAAGCTTACTATATGCATCTTTTCTCGAGAATCTCATCATGGGTAATTTTGAGGATGATCATCAGGTGGAACAAGCATTCTCAATACTTGACAGATCAGCCATGCAGTTTCCCCAGGCACTATTATGTGTAAAGATTATAAACAGATGCGGAAATAGTGATTCACCTTATTCTGAGGCTCTTTTATCTTTTAGATATATTCTAAGAACCGTCTCTGAAGAACTTGTCGGGGGTAAGGGAATCTGCCACGATACCGGCTTTGATACAATGTTGGTTCTATGGTATTGTCCCGAAACAAAATACCGTGAGGCTGTGGAAAAGCTGGCTGAGGAAATCACAGCCCTTATGAGCAGCTGTGACGGCTGTCAGCTGATATTCTCATCGGGGCACCGTGCAGATTCATTCTGTGATGTCGCCCGTACCTATAAGGAAGGAATTACTGCTCAGAACTATCTGTATCCTGTTCTTAAAAATAATATCAGGTGGTTTATGGATATCCCTGAAAAAGGGATTCCCTACTACCCTCTGGAGCTTGAGAAATGCATTATCAACAGTGTAATAGCCGGAGACCTGAAGGGTACTGAAGAATTCCTAATACAATTAGAAGAAAATAATTTTACGGTCATCTCTATCAGCTATGATGCACAGCAGCAGTTGAAAAGTGATCTTCGCTCTACATTACTGAAGATTATTAACCGTATGGAACTGATTGAGAATGAGACCATCGGACTACAGAAAAGCATGACGGTTCTGTTCTCATCTTATACTGTTGCCACTTTTTTTATGAATTTGAGGTCTCTCCTCAGCGTATTGGCAGATCAACGGAATATTGGAAAACACAGTCACAATGACGTCTTAAAAAATAAGCTTTTAGAATATATTAATAATAATTACTGTGATTCTCAGTTTTATCTGGCAGAAGTCGCAGACAACTTCAAAATGTCAGAAGTATACTTATCCCAGTTTTTCAAAGAACAGACAGGTGAAAATTTCTCAACCTATCTGGAAAGACACAGAATAAACAAAGCCAAGACCCTTATGAAAATAGATGAGAAAACTCTATCCGAAATTTCAGTACTCTGCGGATATAATTCTTCTCAGGTATTTAGGCGTGCCTTCAAGAGAATTGAAGGCATATCACCCAGCCAATTCCGAGAAAACTCTTAGAATTTGCACCCTTGTCTTAAATAAAGTTCGCCTCCAATCTAAGATTTTGCCCGCCCTACTTAAAAGAAGTCCTCTATGCGTATAAAAATTCCCAGCTCATACTGAAATCCAATAATTACTTATCGAGGATTGTTTATGCATGGAACAGCGGCACTAACCGCATCTCATAGAAAAAAAGTCTGGAAGAAGATTAAAAGACATTGGCAGTATTATCTTCTCCTTCTCCCACCCCTACTCTTTCTCCTGATATTTCATTATATCCCGATGACAGGGTTGGTAATGGCTTTTAAAAAATTCTCTATTCATAAAGGGATTTTGGGTAGTCCATGGGCTGGTTTGAAATATTTTAGACAGTTTTTCTCATCACCTCTTTGCTGGATACTGATCAGGAATACTATAGGAATCAGTCTGTATACTCTGATCGCCGGCTTTCCACTACCCATATTACTGGCACTTGGGGTCAATGAGCTTAAGGGAGAAAAATTTAAAAAAAGTGTTCAGATGATTACCTATGCTCCCTACTTCATTTCAACCGTAGTAATGGTTTCCATCGTAATGCAGATGCTTCACCCCAGAACAGGTCTGTTAAACATTATGATCACAGCCCTGGGAGGAGAAGCCATCAACTTTATGGGCGAAGCGTCCATGTTCAAATCCATCTATGTATGGTCGGGAATATGGCAGTATACAGGGTACAGTGCTATTTTATACATTGCTGCTCTGGCAGGTATCGATCCCACTCTCTATGAAGCAGCTAAAATGGATGGTGTTTCTCGATTGAAACGGATTATCTATATCGATATACCCGGTATCATACCAACCATTATTATATTGCTCATACTGAATGTTGGAAATCTGATGAATATAGGTTTTGAAAAAATATTTCTCATGCAGAATGATCTCAACCTGGTTTCCTCTGAAATCATCTCGACCTACATTTATAAAGTTGGATTAAGACATGCTCAGTTTAGTTTTTCTACTGCCATCGGTTTCTTTAATTCAATCATCAACTTTACTCTTCTGGTTACCGTCAATCGCCTGGCCCGAAAGTACAGCGAGGTATCCCTATGGTAATGCCCTGGAATAAACAAAAGAATACTATCAAAGAGAGTAAAGGTGACAGAATATTCCTGACAGCCAACATACTGTTTCTTTCAATTGTCATGCTGGTCGTCCTTTATCCTCTTATCTTCATCGTATCATCTTCCTTCAGTTCGACTGCTGCCGTAACATCCGGAAAAGTTTGGCTGTTTCCTGTTGAACCTAGCCTTGCCGGATACAAGGCAATATTCCGTAATAACCAGATTCTCTATGGGTACGCGAATTCCATATTCTATACCGTGGTAGGAACGGCTGTGAATATAATTTTCACCATCATGGCCGCATTCCCTTTATCGCGTAAAGATCTGTATGGAAAGAATCTTATTATGTTCCTTTTTACATTCACAATGCTTTTTTCCGGTGGTCTTGTTCCTTTCTATATGGTTGTTTCCAAATTAGGCATGTTAGATAAAAGAATCGTGTTGATACTACCGACTGCATTGGCTGTATTCCAAGTCATCATAGCCCGAACTTTTTTTCAAATATCAATTCCAGAAGAATTGGCTGAAGCCGCAGAAATCGACGGCTGTGATGATTTTGGATTCTTAATCAAAATAGTTATTCCGTTGTCAGGACCAATAATAGCCGTCATCGGTCTTATGTATGCAGTCAATAATTGGAATACTTATTTCAATGCATTGATATTCCTGAAATCAACAAAACTATTTCCCCTGCAGATGGTGTTAAGAAATATTCTGATCCAGAACAGTTTTGATCCTAATATGGTAAAGGATCCAGTTTCCATGATGGAAACACAGGGGCTCAGAGATCTTCTCAAATATGCCCTGATTGTAGTAGCCAGCGTTCCTGTTTTGTCGATATACCCCTTTGTACAAAAGTTTTTTGTGAAAGGCATGCTTATCGGATCTATTAAAGGTTAATCCTCGAGTTTCTCGAGATAGATTATAAATTCAAAGGAGTTTAGTAATGAAAAGTAAGAGATTTAGTATCACTTCGCTGATTCTCGGCGCCCTGATGGCTGTATCGATGGTACCCGGTCTTTTTGCCACCGGCCAGCAAGATGCCGGCGAGACAAAAGAGGTCATGGTCAATCCTGCCGGTCAGTTTCCAATTGTGGATGAAAAAATCACACTTTCGGCATTCATCGAACAGAGAGCCCTTGTTGAAGATCTGAATACGAATGATACAACTGTTTTTATGGAGGATAAAACAAACATCCATCTGGATATGCTTATTGTCCCTACTGAAGCAATTGCGGAAAAAAAACAGCTTCTCCTTGCCAGTGGTCAGTATCCTGATATTTTCTTGTCGGGTTATTTCACAAATGAAGATATTATGAGATATGGCCCCAGCGAGCAAGTGTTTGTGCCTCTAACGGATCTTATCGATAAATATGCACCAAATATCAAGAAAGCAGGAGAAGATATCCCTGGATTTCTGGAAAGTCTAACGGCTCCCGATGGAGAGATCTATGGCCTTCCAACCATAAACGAGTGCTACCACTGTTCTTATAACCCTAAGTACTGGGTTTATAAACCCTGGTTGGATGCTCTGGGCATGAAGATTCCTGAAACAACCGAAGACTTCTACCAGATGCTTAAAGCCTTTAAGACACAAGATCCCAATGGTAACGGAATCCAGGATGAGATTCCTCTAAGCGGTTCTCCCAACGGCTGGTATTCCAAAACAGAACACTTCATCATGAATGCTTTTGTATTTGACGATGGTGGATCAGTGGATCAGGAGTATTTTTTCCAGGTAAACAATGGAAATCTTGATTTTGTAGCCGATACCGAAGGATGGCGTGACGGGCTTCGTTTTATGAACAGACTGTATAATGAAGGACTGTATGATCCCGCATCATTTACTCAGGATTATACTCAGCTCAGAGAGATGGGAAATAATTCTGATGCAGTGATTCTCGGCTCATCAGCCGCCGGTCATCCCGGAGTTTTTGTCACCATTTCTGAAGAAATACCACGTCATAAGGACTATGTGTCCATTCGTCCTCTGACAGGTCCCTCAGGTGTACAGTATTCTGTACCGACCCCTTTCAAGGCTGTAAAAGGCGCCATGTTCACCATTACCGACAAGTGCAAAAACCCCAAGGCAGCTATCCGTCTGGCTGACTATATGTACTCCTTCGAAGGAAGCATGCTTCTGGATGTAGGAATTGAAGGAAAAACCTGGAAAGCTGCAGACATAGGCAAAAAAGATTTCAGTGGAAACCAGGCCGTGTGGGAACAGTTGAGTGATTATATGGAAATTGATAATACATCCTGGAAGGAAGTCGGCCCCTCCTTCAGATCCTTTGCCAGTGTCAGAGGAACTAAGGCACAACCTCAAGATCCCATGGCGGCAGACGGTTTCGAAACCCGTCTATTTCAGGAAACAAATAATAATTATGAGCCCTATGCTCCCAAAGAAGTATTTCTAGGAGATACATTCCTGGGGCTGGAAGAAATAGAAGAGGCAGCTCAGCTTCGTCTGCATATTGTAGACTATGTTAAGCAATCAATGATCCGTTTCATTATCGGTGATTTGGACATTGAAAAGGACTGGGATAACTATGTTCAGAGTTTGAAAGATATCAATGTCGATGAATATGTATCTGTATACAGAAATGCTTATTCAAATTGAATCTTAACAACACATAATAGATAAACACATACCTCGAAGAGGAGCAGGCTCTGCTCCTCTTCAATTCTACATTATAAATGCATAAGAGGCTTTAAATGAATCTGTTCCAGAAATTTCCACAGGGTGCTTTTTCCCCAGACGGAGAGACCTTCACTATCAATACAGCTCATACTCCAAGATCATGGACAAACCATCTCTGGAATAAAAATTTTCTCTCTGTTTTCTCACAGAGCGGTCAGGGGTATTCTCTTCAGCAGGATCAAAATGGCATAAGAAAAAAACTAACCAAAGGCAGAATGCTGTATTTCATTGAAAATGAGGAACTGTATTGCATTAACGGCCTCGCCTCTGAAGCAATTTATGACAAGTACGAATGCGAGCACCATACTGGATATTCTGTTATCAGGAGCAGCATTAAAGGGTTTTCATTTTCCTGGACATGCTTTGTTCCTGTCGATGAATCCTGTGAAATCTGGCAGCTCGAAATTACAAATACTGAGAAATTCAGTCGCAGTGTCAGGATCATTGCAGCCTTGAATACGGCAATCGGTGAACGACAGGATATAACATCAACCTCAGGAGAATGGAACAGTGAACTGGAAATACTGAGTGCTTCCAATGTAATCCGTCATGGAGCATGGTTTCATCATGCCACGGACGGCAGCAAAGAGAAGGGGTTTTTCTCTGTCGACCGGAAGCCTGATGCCTATGATTGCAGGAGATCCGCTATATTCGGTCCTTATGGAAGCCCTACAGATCCCGTAGAATTAAAGAAATCAAAAAAACTGCCTAACAACCCAGCCGAGTTCGAGAATATTGCATTTTCCTTTCAAATGGATCTAAACCTTGATGCAGCTGAAACGGAAAATTTTGTATTTGCCAACGGACTTTGGGAGAATCCCGATGAGATTCGCAAAGTAAAAGAAAAATATCTATCCCCAGGGAACGCTCAGAAAGCCCTTGAAATTCTAAAAAAAGAAGTACGTGAAAATAACAGCGGGGCAACCATAGAGACTGGAGAAAAGGCATTTGATCTCTTTGTCAACTCATGGCTGAAGCATCAGACCCAGTTTAATTCCACCTGGGCACGAATCTATTATAACGGTTTCAGAGACCTGTGCCAGGATAATGGCAACATGGCTTTTATCCATCTGGATCAAGGTGAGGCCCGATTAGCTGAGACTCTTAAAAGACAATATGCCAGCGGTTTTGCTCCCCGGGGATGGTGTGAAGGTCAACTGATTGAGCAGAATTATGCTGACTCTCCGGTCTGGATTGTCAATGCTGTATATAACCTGGTGATGGAGAGGGGCAATACAGATTTCCTGATGCACGAGCTTGAGTTCCATGATCAAGACACAGGAAATGTTTATGAGCATACCCGACGGGCCGTAGAATACCTCTGGAATGATCGTGGATCTCATGGACTGTCGCGTATCCATGGAGGAGACTGGAACGACATGCTCAACGGAGCCGGTACAGGAGGAAAGGGAGAAAGTATGTGGCTATCCATGGCCCTGCTGCATGCCCTTCCCATGTTGAGGGAACTGTCAGGATTAGTGAATGATACACAGACCGCGGAAAAGACCCTTCAGCAGAGCAGGGAGCTTCTGGATGCAATCGAATCACATGGATGGGATGGAGATTGGTATATTCGAGGATTTACCGATTCCGGCCGTACCATAGGCAGTAAAACTGAAGAGGAAGGACAGTGCTACCTCAACACACAAGCCTGGGCGGTTATCTCAGGAACAGGCAGGGAAGGCAGAGCTCTTCATGCCATAGAATCTGCAGAGAAGCTTCTGGATACAGAAAAAGGTCTTGCCACTCTGTCAAAGCCATATACGCAGCATGATGAAGAAATTGGGTATCTCTCTGATGTACGTCCGGGTACAAATACAAATGGAGGCATTTATATTCATTCCAATGCTTTTAAAATTATGGCAGACTGCCTTTTAAAGCGCCCGGATGCTGCCTGGAAATCCCTAGTAAAAATCCTACCTTTTTCAGAAGCGAGAATCCCCTTTAGCGGTCCTCCTTATTCATTACCGAACTCCTACCTTGGTCCCGAAAGTGGATACCGATTTGGCGATTATGGCGGAGCCTGGATCACCGGTACCGCGGGCTGGGTCCATACTGTGATAATGAATTATCTATTCGGGATTCGCCCGGTATGGAACGGGCTCCTTGTTGATCCATGCCTCCCCGGTCATTGGAAGGAAGCATCCATGAGACGGAGTTTCAGAGGGGCCGATTACGACATACAATTTATGCAGAATACAGCTTTAGAATCGATGAACAAGGACTCAGAGTGGAAAATAATTGTGAATAATGAAACTCTTGAAGGTAGAATTCTTCCCTGTGTGAAGGGTGAATTCTACCGGGTGGAGATCGTCAGATGAGTAATCCGAAAGATGATAAAATGACTATCCCACAGGAAAAGATCACGGCCTGGCTGGAAGAACTGATGGATTTCGTACGGATACCCTCCATTTCCGCCGATCCCCAACACCGCAATGACATGAGCAAAGCGGCTGAATGGCTTATCTCAAGACTTAGAAAACAGGGTGCCGTCAATATTGAGAACGATCTGTTTGAAGGGATTCCAATGGTCACCGCAGACCTTCCCTGTGTCGTACCCGGGGCTCCGGTTATCCTGATCTACGGCCATTATGATGTTCAGCCGACGGGAGATCCCGAGGAATGGCTTTCAGCTCCTTTTGATCCGCAGATTCGGGGAAGAAACATATTCGGCCGTGGAATGACCGATATGAAAGGGCAGATCATGGCACTATTTGCAGCACTGGATCTAATCCTCGCAGAGGGAGAGTTGAATATCAATTTCAAGTTTCTCTTCGAAGGAGCGGAGGAGTGGAAAGGCTCCCTGGTAGAAGGATTCATCAGAGAAAATAAAGAAAAGCTTGCCTGTGATCTAGTACTGAATGTGGATGCCGGTATGATCATGAAAGATTATCCGACAATTACATATGGCAGCAGAGGCATGTCCGCAGGCTATCTGCGGATTACCGGTCCCGGAAAAGATTTACATTGTGGAGAATACGGTGGGGTCATTCTGAATCCTGTACATGCACTTTGCAAGGCTGTTGCAGCTCTTCATGATGAAGAAGGAAGGGTTGCCCTTCCGGGATTTTATGAAAACCTGACTCCCCCACCACCCTGGGAATCCGAATCGATGAATTCCCTGCCTCTGGATGATGATTTTTTCCTGAGGGAGTGTAAAGCTCCAACCCTCTGGGGTGAACCGGGCTATACTTCACTGGAAAGATGCTGGACGCGTCCGATTCTTGAAGTTGTGGATATTCAGACAGGAGAAATGCGTCCCTCAATTTCACCGACCGCCGAGGCTTTTCTTATATTCAGACTTGTGCCAGGGCAGTCCCCTGAAAAGATAAAAAAAAGTCTTCTCAAATATCTGGATGAATGTATTCCCGGAGCAGTTAACTGGGAATTGAGAGACTGGGGCGGGTTTTCTGCCTCATTGAGTAATCCATATTCTCCAGCAGCAGCAAAGATGGCTGGAGCTCTTGAAGAAATATGGAAAAAACCTCCTGTGTTGGCTCGAAGTGGAGGCTCTCTGCCTATGGCGAGATTTATAGACGAACATCTGGGTGTCCAGACAATCTTGACTGGTTTTCAACTCCCTGAAGATAACATGCATGCTTCCAACGAAAAACTGGACATTGACAATTGGATAAAAGGTATCGCAGCCCTCAGGCTCTTCTTCCGCTCTCTCAGTGCTGAAGATTTCTTATATCCGGAAAATAAGGAGTAATCAATGAAAGACCCTCGCCTGGTCCGACTGGCAGAAATAATAGTTTCTCATTCTCTGAATGTACAACCCGGAGAACGGGTATATATCAATTTTCAAGGCATAGCAACCAAAGACCTTACGGCTGAACTTATTCAATTGATCACAAAAAAAGGAGCTATCCCTTTCTGGTATTTTAATGATCCACCTCTTTTTCGGGATTTTCTCAAAGAAGTTAATCCTGAACAGATGAGGAGCTTCACCGACTTACACAGGGCCATCATGAAGGATGTTGATTGTTATATCGGTATTAATGGAACTGATAATGTTTTTGAACACTCCGATCTTTCTCCAGAAAAACTGATGCTGCTTCAGAATGTATATAAAAAAGAAGTGGTCTTTGAGGAGAGAGTTCCCAACACAAGATGGTGTGTTCTTCGTTACCCCAACGGAGCCATGGCACAACTCGCTCAGCATTCCGTAGAGGAATTCGAAGAGTTCTTCTTCCGGGTCTGTACCCTGGACTATAAGGAATTATCAAAAAATCTTGATCCCTTGAAGGATCTGATGGACAGAACAGACAGAGTTAGAATTGAGGCTCCTGGAACCGATCTTCAGTTTTCAATTAAAGGAATACCAACAGTAATATGCGCAGGAAAGATGAACCTGCCTGATGGAGAGATCTATACGGCACCGGTCAGAGACTCAGTCAACGGAACAATCCGCTTCAATACGCCCTCCCTGTATAAAGGGGAGGTCTTTGAAGTTGTAGAGCTGGAATTCTCGGAAGGACGGATCATTGAATGCGATTGCAACGGAAATAAGCGGAAGCTCAAGGAGATTCTCAACAGTGACGGCGGCAGTTCATATACTGGGGAATTTGCCCTCGGTGTCAATCCTCATATCCTGGAACCCATGAAAGATACACTCTTTGATGAAAAGATATATGGAAGTTTTCATCTGACTCCCGGAAACAGCTATGACGATGCGGATAACGGCAACAAGAGTGCTGTCCACTGGGATCTCATTCAGATTCAAAGACCTGAATACGGAGGCGGCCGGATACTGTTTGACGACGTCCTTATCCGTGAGGATGGAGAATTTGTACTATCTCAATTACTTCCTTTAAATAAAAGGGATAGGGGCGATTTATTCTGATGAAGGATATCCGGTCTTTGGTAAACCTTTTTAAGAGGGGACGACTCTTAAAGCAGGTATTCCTTGTCACATTTATTGTGCTGACCTTTTCATCCGGTTGCCAGAACAATCCTGAACCGAAGAAAATATTCTTTTTTTATATAGAACTCTGTCCGAATTGTGAGTCGTATAAAACCGCAGCAGATATTTCCTCAAAGATTACAGTTCTTTCTGCGAAGAACACACAGATCGTTGGACATTCCTATAACCTGATCAATGAAGATGATGCCGGATATATGATGAAGATCATACGGGAAAAAAACCTGGACAGCATTTTCAGTTCATTACCTATTCTAATAGTCGATGACACAGTCTTTACAGGTTATGAATCAATATTAGAGAAAATTATTGAGTTAAAAATACTATCAGAGAATCAATGACAAAGGAAAATATTATGAGACAAAGACAGATACATCTAGATTTTCACACCAGCGAGGCAATACCCCATATTGCAGCGAATTTTAATGCCGAGGATTTTGCCGATACTCTTAAAAAGGCACATGTGGACTCGATTACATGTTTCTCCAGATGCCATCATGGCTGGCTGTACTACCCATCCAAAAAATTTCCAGACCGAATACACCCTAATCTTGAATATAAGGATCTACTTGGAGATCAGATCCGGGCCTGTAAAAACCTGGATATCAATGTGCCGGTCTATCTACCGCTGCAATGGGATCATTTGACCTCAAATGAACACCCGGAGTGGCTTGTACTTGATGAAAATGGACGGCAGGTCGGATCAAGCCCCTTTGAAGCCGGTTTTTACAGGCAGATTTGTTTGAATACTCCTTATAGAGATATGGTATTGGCACAGGCCGTCGAGGTTCTGGAAATGTACCCTGATTGCGATGGTTTGTTTCTGGATATTATCAATTCCCGGGAATGCTCCTGTGTCAACTGCAGACAGGGTATGATTGAAAAGAAAATGGATCCAGCCTCAAGTCAGGAACGCCAGAAGTATATGCGCCATGTCATCAGGGAGTTTACCGAGTATATCAGTTCCGAAGTCCGAAAGGTCAGAGCAGATGCCGGAATATATTACAACCACAGCCATGTGAGACTGTCTCACCGAGACATTATTCAAGGATTCACGCATCTTGAATTGGAATCATTACCCGGTGGAGGCTGGGGGTATTGGGACTTCCCCATTACAATTCGATATGCCAGAACTCTGGGAGTACCTTGTATCGGACAAACTGGAAAGTTCCATACGTCCTGGGGAGACTTCAATTCCCTGAAAACACTGCCTGCTCTGGAGTATGAGTGTTTCCGTTCCCTGGCATTTACCGCAGCATGCTCGATCGGGGATCAGCTGGATCCTCTGGGGACTCTGTCTGATTCTACATACAAGCTGATTTCAACTGTGTATGAACAGGTTAAAAAGAAAGAACCCTGGTGTAAAAACGTCCGTCCGGTCGTCGAAATGGCTGTATTATCTCCTGACCGCTTTGAAGGAACAGTAAACGGCTCTCTCTCTCCGGATATTTCCGGATGTACCAGGATGCTGCAGGAACTGGGATATCAGTTTAATATCATTGACGAGCAGGAGGATTTTTCGAAGTACAGGATACTGATTCTCCCCGACCATGTTGCAGTAAATGATACAGAAACAGCAGAAAAGCTGACCGATTTCATGGAGAAGGGTGGTTCCATTCTCAGTTCTTACATGTCCGGACGTAATACTCAGACTGGTGATTATGAAAACTTTAAAATGGGATTTTCAAAAAAGGGGCCCTCTCCATTCTGCCCGGATTTCATTGTTCCTGAAAATGATCTCCTTAAAGATCTGGAACCTGTAGACTATGTTATGTATAAAAAAGCAGAATGTGTAGAGCCTGAACAGGGCACGGATGTTATCAGCTGGGTGAACCGTCCTTATTTTAACCGGTCCTGGGAGCATTTCTGTTCGCATCAGCACAGCCCCTCGTCATACGAACGAGCCTACCCCGGGGTGCTGCGAAACAAAAATCTAATACATTTTATTCACCCGATTTTTACAACTTACCATGAGCTTGATCCCCTCTGGTGTAAAACACTAATAAAGAACGCGATTGATATGCTGATGCCGGATCAGTTGGTAAAACACAATGGTCCCAGTTCTCTGATTGTAACGGTGAATAAATCAGAATCAAGGGATTCATATATAGTACATTTACTGCATTATATACCCGAAAGACGGGGTCAGAAGTTTGACAGTATTCAGGATGTTATTCCCCTCAATAATATTAAACTTTCGCTGTGTATTCCGGAGTCGTACCAAAGAGTATGTATTGTTCCTCAGGATATCGGTATTAAGCCTGAGCGTTTAGATGATTATCTGGTATTTTCTATACCTGAAATCCAGGGACATCAGATGGTAGAAATATCTCTGAAAGAATGAATAATACAGCAGCCCCAGACAACGGGCTGCTGTATTATTCAAAAGGCTGTTTCAACTCAAAAACTTATATCCCCATGCTGACAATAGATTTCTGGAATCTCATTGTCAATCGCTATTTGCTTGTGATTTATTTCCTGATTTATATTGCTGTTATTAACACATAATAATTGAATGCTATATTTAGGACTCAGGGTTGTTCTTTCCGTTCTCCCACCAGAGATCATCTTTTTTGGCGTAATCCAGATCCAGGTAAAGATCTTCTACTTTTTTTCTAGCCCAATCAGTTCGCCGCAAAAACTTCAAACTGGATTTAATTGATGGATCAAAATTGAAGCAATCAATATTGATATGAGAACCGAGCTTTTTCCAACCAAAATATTGAACTAAACGTTCTAATATTGTCTTGAGGGTTATTCCATGTAATGGATCTTTTGAATGTGCCATATATTGTTAAAATCATATACCAGACCCAGCCCCGATGCAATCGATATTACCCGTTTCCATTAAATCACTGGTTGACGTAAATCATTGGTTGACGTAAATCAAGGAGGATAGTTTCAAAAGAATGCGAATCTTTCTGCTGGATCTTTTTTAATTCTTACGACAAAGCCTTGATCACTTCTCTGTTATAATCAGGAATATCAGCAACCACCCTTCCCCAGACCAAATTTTTATCCCGAAAAGCAGGAAGATCAACCCAGACAGCCCCTGCATTAACCAGATCATCCTTGATTCCCAGAGAACCCGTAACGTTCCGTCCCTCCAGTAGGCCGGCACTGGCCGCCAGCCATCCGGCATGACAGATAAATCCCAGGATTTTATCAGCCTGATCCATCTTCCGGATCAGTTCAATATACTCAGGAATCCGACGCAGCTGGTCAGGGGCCCACCCGCCGGGTATAAGCAGTGCATCCAAATCATCTGCACTGAGATCATTGGGGCCGTACTCAGCGGTTGCCTTAAGCCCGCCGCTTTTAGAACTGTAGGTCTCCCCCCGTTTCATTCCCATCACCAGAATACGGGCGCCCTCTTCTTTTATGCGCATATATACGGCCCAGAATTCCAGGTCTTCAAACCCGGGTCCCACAAGCATTCCAATCGTTTTATCTTTGAGTTTCATTTTATCGCTCCTGATTCCTATTATAAATGAGGGGCAATGATATTTCCTGCTAAGAACCGGGCAAAAGAGAAAAATTAATAAAAGACCAAAAGAATGATGAATCATGATACTTTTATTAAATAATGCGCATGCAGAGAAAGATATTCCTCTCATTCCTTCTGGTCATCGCCCTGCCGACTCTGGCCTTCTGCCTCATCCTTCTCAAAATCAATGGCGATCTGATTGAAAAGAGGACCCTGGATGCGAGCGTAATAGTGATCCAGGAGTCGATCAAGCGGATCGAAACCCGTCTTGAGGAATATCACCGTATGACCATGCAGATCTACTTCAATTCCCAGCTGATGAACGCCCTGGAGCAGGCAATGGATGAACCTCGCCCCGATGAAGAGCTGATTTCTTATTGCCGGGAAATCTTAAAGAGCTTTGTCAATTCCGACAAACACCTGATGACCGCCAACATTCACACATCGAATATGGACATTACTGAGGGAGCGGGTATCATCATGCTGGAACAGGTCATAGAAGCATATGACGAGGAGCTTAACAGATTTCCCGGCCGTCTGGTCTGGGTGCCCACGACGGCGATGTCTACTGTCTTCGGTCAGGATGATCTGTATTTCGCAGCCTCCCGTCTGCTGCGGCAGTCAAACCACACCATAGGCAGAATCACATTGGTTGTCAGGGAGGCATTCTTTCATGACAAAGAAGCAGGTGAACTCCCGTTGAAGGGAAGCCGGGATTATATCGTTACAGCCGAAGGTCTGGTCATATCCTCATCACAAACTCAGCTTACCGGTTCTTCCCTTCAGAAAACTTTTTTTCAATCCGTACTGAAGGACGATTCGGGATGTTTCATTTCAGATGACGGTCAGAGCTATGTCGTACACCAGACCTCCGGACTGACCGGCTGGACCTTCATCCGGATACTGGAGAAAGACGCCGTCCTGGTCCACTTTGATTCCATGAAGGACAGCCTGTTCATCCTCTTTGGACTGTTTATCCTTTTTATTTTAACTTTCAGTTATCTTCTATCCACCGGGCTGGTCAAACCTCTGGCTGCCCTGGTCCATCAGATCGATTATTTCGGTGAGGGGAATCTGAAAATTTCGCAAACCTTCCCTGAGAGTTCTACTTCTGAAATTGACTCTCTCTATAACAGCATGAAAGCAATGACCGGCAGGATTACCACACTCCTCGAGAAGGTGACAGAGGAAGAGAAGCTGAAGACGAAAGCGGAGCTCAAGGCACTGCGGAGTCAGCTTAATCCCCATTTCATCTATAATACCCTTAACACAATTCGATGGATGGCAGCGGTCAACTCCCAATCCAATATTGAAGAAACCACCATTGCCCTGATAACCCTCATGCGATCCGCCTCTGATATGGAAAGAACTCTGATTCCTGTGGAAGAAGAGGTCAGCAATATCAGACAGTATATTCTCATTCAAAAGAACAGGTATCATGATTTCACCCTGAATTTAGAGATCTCTCCTGAGGTGTACAAAGCCCGAATCAATAAGTTCATCATCCAGCCCATCATAGAAAACAGCATTATTCACGGCATCCGTGACCGGGAAATTCCGGGGATCATCACCCTCCAGATCTACAAAAGGGAATCAGAAGATTCAGAGGCATCACTGGAAATCACTGTCGTTGATAACGGCAGAGGATTTAATCTATCCCAGATACGGGAGAGTCAGGAAGAGAACATAGAATCTGTCATACACACAGGAATCAGGAATATTCAAAAAAGACTGGAACTGAACTACGGCCGGAGTACTCAGTTTTCAATTGAGAGTTCCCCCGGTCAGGGGACCCGAGTTCAATTTACAATTCCATGGATTACTAAGGAGCAGGACTTATGTACAATGTAGTAATTGTTGATGATGAACACTTGGTTCTCTATGGGGTCTGCGCCCTTTTTAAAAACAGGGAAAATCAATTCTGTGTACAGAACACATTCAGAGACGGGCGTCAGGCTTTGGAATTCTGTCAGCAAAATCCTCCGGACCTTCTGCTCACGGATCTCCGGATGCCGGGAATGGATGGCCTGTCTCTGATCGAATCCCTGAAACCCGGATTCCCGGACATGAAGATTGTCGTTCTGAGCTGCCATGAGGACTATGATCTAGTCCATCGGGCCTACAAACTGGGGGCCGATGAGTATCTTCTGAAACACAATCTTGAAGAGAACTATTTTTTCCAGACTCTTGATGACCTGCTCCCCGTTAAAGCACATATGCCCCCTCCCGCAACAGAGAAACTCTATCCCGGGATTCTCTCCGAAGGATCGGGTTATCTGGGTATCATCGGCTTTAAACAAAAATACGACACCGGACTGGAGGTCATCCCCTGGTCGCCTGATCAGACCATCATAAGACAAATCCTCCAGAACAATCTTGACCATTCGGCGGGTGAACACTGTTTTCCCGGTCCCTTGAATGAGATTCTCATTTACTTTCCCAGTGAAAGCAGGGAGGAAGAGCACAAAAAGAAAGAAATCAGACGGAAGGCTGAAAGACTGCGCCTTCTGTTGTCGAATTATGTAAACAGACCGGTGTTCCTCTCTCTTGAACATTTCGACAGAGCCTCTGGCCCTTCGGTATACAGACAGGCTCTGAATACCCTTGAATTAAAATTCTATAGCAATCAGAGCTGTATTCTCACAGGAAACAACGAAAAAAGGAAGAAACGGGAAAAGCCCCGGCTCTCTCTTGGGGGAGAAGACTGCCTGTTCTGTTGGGAACAGTCCATTGCCGCCTGTCTGGATCATGGAAAATCCTGGATGATCCCGCCCCGAATTGTAAAATCGGATCTCAGTTTTGCTCTGAGCCATCTATTCTACGAGTTGGAAGAGCTGTCAGAGAACAGAGAAGCCCTTCTTCAGGTCCTGCAATCAGGGGAAGTCTACGATGCCCTGTCCCGGATTGATGATCATGAAACACTCCGGATCTGGGTGGAACAGAAGCTGAAAGAGTGTTTCAATCTGATGAAAACCCTCAGGGAAGGTCAGACCGTCATAGAATCGGTCAGAGAGTATATAAAGAAGAATTACGCCCTTCCCCTGACCCTCTCCGAATCTTCCACCCTGTTTCATGTGACTCCCTCTTATCTGTCCACCCGATTCAAACAGGAAACGGGGATCGGATTCATTGAATACCTGAACCGGATCAGAGTCAGCCAGGCCTGTACCCTCCTGGCCACAACGGACCTGACGGTGAAGGAAATATCCTATAGGACGGGGTATGAGAACCCCAACTACCTCTCCCGAGTCTTCAAGAAGCAAATGAATATAACCCTCAGTGAATATAGAAAAAATATCATAGACAAATCCTGATAAGGATTCATATCAAATTTGTGAACCCGGATCGAAAAATTGTGCAGAAGATTTCTCTAAAAAAGCATGGATGTTAATTATTTGAATGAACAGGTAATATTTATTCCTCCCCCGGGAGCACTACAGCAGATATCCTATTGGAAAATCAGGAGGAACCTTATGAAAAGAAAAGTATTGACCATGATGATGCTCTTGCTGTCCTGCACCCTGACCCTCTGGGCCGGGGGAAACAAGGAAGAAACAGCTACGAGCGAACCGGTTGTCTTAAATGTATGGGAGCATACCCCCCAGTTTGAACCCTCTCTCGATGCGACCCTGCAGAATTTCATGCAGTCTAATCCGGATATCCGTGTGGAGTATGAAATAAAAACACCAGACAAATACTATGCCCTGCTGGGCACCACCATTCAGGCCGGAGAAGCTCCCGACCTGTTCTGGACCAACGGAACCGCCACAACGGATCTGGGGAATTTGGTCAAACAGGGAGCAGTAATGGACCTGACCGGCAGTATAGACCTCTCACCCTACTCTAGTATGGCCAAAAAGATGATCACCATTGACGGAAAAGTGTTCCTGACACCTGGTGCTACTATCGGTACCAGAGCGGTCTTCTACAACAAGGGCATTTTTAAAGAGAACAACATCTCTGTTCCCGAAACATTCGCCGACTTTGAAGCCATTCTGGAGACACTCCATAAGGCTGATATCCTGCCCCTTTCCTTCGGAGGCATGTTTTCATGGAGCATCCTCTTTCACTTTGAACCCATCCTTGCCGCCATGGCCCCCGACTGGCTGGACGAAGCCACCGCCGGAACGGCCCGGGTTGATGACCCCCGTGTAAAAGCAGCGTTCAATAAGATGCTGGAATGGGGAGACAAAGGCTATTACGGCCCCGGGTACCTTGGTGTAGACGAAGGCGGACAGCTGCTGGCCTTTTCCAAAGGTGAATCGGCTATGACCATCACCGGTTCCTGGAACGCAGACACCCTCCGGAAGAACAATCCGGATATGGAAATCGGAGCCTTCCAGATTCCCACAGAAGACGGCAGAAGACCTCTGGTGGTCACCTTTTCTACTGGATTCTGCGTGAGCAACGATACAGACTATCCTGAAGAAGCCCTGAGATTGGCCAACTACCTGGCTTCAGTCGAGTCACAGCAGATCTGGGTGGACAACCTGAAAGATGTCCCCGGACTGGACGGAGTCACAACCGATGATTCTCTGGTCAAGGAAATCATTGCATCAGACATTCAGGTGAACAGTTTTTACACCATACTGGGTGATTTTGCCAAACCCGGTTCCGCCCCGACCCAGCTATGGGAACAGGACAATGTAAAACTTCTTTCCGGTAAATACACAACCGATGAGTTCGTAGATATGCTGGCAAAGGAAATGAAGTAAAGATTCTCTCTGCGGCCCGCTGCATAAGCGGGCCGCTTTTCCAGAAATACAATAAAGACAAAAGGTTATCCTATGACTCTGAACAAACGGCCCTGGGTGGGTTTTATCCTTCCCGGATTCATTCTTTATACGGCGTTTATGATTCTGCCTCTTTTTACAGCCGTCTACTACAGTTTTTTCAAATGGTCAGGCCTCGGCCCTAAAATCTGGATTGGACTGGACAACTATAAAAGTCTATTTCAGGATGAACGACTCTCATCTATCTTTCGGAATGCCATAGGGAATAACTTCAAATTTGTCATCTGCGCTCTTATGGTGATCATGCCGATTCAGCTGTTTCTGGCCTATCTGATCGATCTGAAAATTGTGTTCTACCGCTTTTTCCAGACTGTCATATTCCTACCCTATGTGATCAGCACCACAATTGTCGGGTTTATCTCCATGCTTGTCTTTGATCCGAATATCGGAGTGATCAACGAATTTTTCAAATGGATAGGATGGAATCATCTGATCAGTGCCTGGTTCGGTGATCCCGACAGGGCCTTCACCCTGCTGATGATGGTCATCGCCTGGCAGGGATGCGCCGCGGGAATGTTTATATTCCTGTCCAACTTTAAGGCTATTCCTGCCGAACTGATCGAAGCCTCTTTGATGGATGGAGCCTCAAAGAGACAGCGTTTCCGTCACATCATTTTACCTGCTCTGGAACCAGCCTTTGCCAACAATATAATCCTTGGAACGATATGGGGGCTCACCCAGTTTGACATCCCGTTCGTCATAGGAGGAACCCAGGGGGGGATCGATAATTCAATCGACTTTATGAATCTCTTTTTCTATCGTTTTGCCTTCGGGGGGGGCTACTACGGTGAAACATCCATGGGATTCGGGGCGGCCATCAGTGTAGTTCTGTTCATGATCATCCTCGTTATCGCGGTGATCCAGGTCAAATTCTTCAACCGGTTCAACAGGGAGTAAATGCTATGAAAAGAAGCCACTATGAAAGACTCAGGGGAAGTACCAGCCTGACCGCCCGAATTGCTGCCGCGGGGCTCCTTCTGTTCAGCCTGATCACCCTGCTGCTCATTCCCAATATAATGCTGAGCTCCGTCAAGACCAAGAGTGACCTCATCAACAACACAATGGGATTTCCCCGGTCATTTACCCTGGAGAACTACAGGACCGTCTTTGTGGAAGATCATTTTTTCAGATACATGTTCAACAGTGTAATCCTTTCGGTTATGGCCCTGGCCTCGCTTCTCCTCATCGCCTCCATGACAGCCTACGGGCTTTCCCGCTACAAATTCAAAGGCAACAACTTTCTCCAGGTCTACTTTCTCCTGGGGCTTATGTTTCCCATCCAGCTGGGGATTCTCCCTATTTTCATCATTATCCGCTCCCTGGGATTAATAAATTCCCTCTGGGGAATGATCCTGATCTATACGGCTAATCTGTCTCTCCCGGTATTCATATTCTCCCGCTTCTTTCGTTCTCTGCCCAGGGCCCTGTATGAATCGGCCCGGATCGACGGGGCTGGAGAGTTCCGTATCTATGCGCAGATCATGGTACCCATTTCAAAGCCCGTCTTTGCCACAGTGGGGATCATCAATTTTGTTACCATATGGAATGACTTTTTTATGCCCTTAGTATTTCTAACAGGAAAACAAGTGAGAACCCTGACCCTTGGAATCTATCAATATATGAACAACTTTCTGGCTAATTGGCACCTTGTCTTCGCGGCGGTCACTGCCGCCCTGATTCCAGTGTTTATCCTGTTCTTTCTGTTCACCAGTCAGCTGGTGGAAGGCCTGACAGCCGGAGCTGTCAAAGAGTAGAAATATGGAAAAGCCCCAATGGATATGGATTCCCGGTGGAGGAGAGGATAAAAATGAATTTGTCTGCTTCCGCAGGAGCCTCCCGGCAGATAGAACTCTCACAACTTTTAAAACACTGCAGATCAGCGCCGACTCCCGGTATTTCCTTTATCTCAACGGACAGTTTTACGGCACGGGTCCCGGGCGCTGCTGGCCTCAGACCCCCTGGATGGACTCCTACTCTCTGGACGATGCCTACAGCCGGGATCAGAACCTCCACATTGCTGTTCTGGTATGGCATTACGGCACAAGCACCAGCCAGTATATTCATGATACCCCCGGCCTATCTGTTCGGATCATAGACGAATCGGGAAAGACAGGACTCGTGACTGACGGTAGCTGGAAATGCGCCCGCCACAGTGCTTACCGGCAGGAGGTTCCCCGTATCAATATCAGTCAGCCCTGGATGGAAGATTTCGACTCCCGGGCTTTTCCGTACGACTGGATGATGCCCGATTTTTATGATGCGGAGTGGCTCCCTGCCCAGAATGTCTCATCCAGGTTTAAGAGCAGAATACCCCGGAGATCAAGGATACCTCTTCTACAATCAGAGATAAAAACCCCGGCGGCTCTGTTGCGGCAAAGGACGATTAATTCCTCTGGCCAGGGGATTCGCATAGACTACCGTGAGGCCTTCTATCCCGGCGACACCAGCACGGAGGACAAGCTGCACATCGGCTTTCTAGTCACTTGCCTACTGTCAGCGATAGAACAGAGCGTCACCCTGACCCTACTGGATAGGAAGTGGCCTCTGGAGATTGAGTCAATCTATGTAAATGGAATCCTCTATGAGATCCTCCCTGAAAAGAATGAGGTCTCCATTCCCCTGCAGAAAGGAGACAATCTTTTTACGATGGACCTTTCCGGGGCCTGGCAGCGTCTCTGGGTAGATCTTCATTTCCAAGCAGAGGCTCCTCTGACCTTCGCTTCGCCCCTCCCGAATATGGAAATCCCCTTTGCCGCATTCGGCCCCATCGAAAGCATCTCCATTGGGAACATTGTCTGCAGTGACGGCTATGATCTGGACAAAAACCACCCTGATTACAGATCCATACAATCCTGCGGTCATCCAGAAGAACTTATCCCTTTTAAAAGGTTGGTCAGTCCGGGGATTCAGGTATTCCAAGACCTCCCAAAGCATCTCAGTTTTGGAGCAGTACCGACCTCTCCTGATTTCAAAGAGCTTTCCCCGGTCAGGAAAATCATTATTCCCTACTTCCCTTCGGGGGATGGAGAGCTTCTACTGGATATGGGAGAAGAGGTCTCGGGATTTTTGGAACTGACCCTTGAATCGCAAGAAGAAGCCACCCTGGATATTCTGTTCTTTGAGTATCTAAAACCTGGGGACATCCCGGAGATACCAGCCGATCTGGATACTTCCCTTCGGCTGACCACAGGAGGATGTCCTGTCAGGTTTCGCTCGGTTCTGCGCCGGGGCTTCCGTTATATGCTTGTAATCATCCGCTCAGAAGCAGAGGTTATTCTATCTGATCTACAGGTAGACCAGAGTCTATACCCATTCACAGTAATAGGCAGTTTCAGCTGTTCCGATCCGACTCTGAATATGATTGATGAGATCTGTGTCAGAACACTGAAGCTCTGCCGGGAAGACAGTTATGTGGACTCTCCCGCCTTCGAGCAGGCTCTCTGGCTGGGAGATGTCAAAGCCATGGCCGGAAGCAACAACCTCGTTTTCGGAGACATAAAGATCACCGAGAACTCCCTTTTACTGGCAGCGGATTCTCTGAAGGAGACCTCCCTGCCCGACTGTCATCTTCCTGCGGGGATTCATCTTCAGTTAACTGCCTGGTCCCTCTTCTGGATACTCACCGCCACCGAGCATATCAGTGGAAATCCCTCGGTATCTTTCGAGGGGGAAATTTATCCAGCCCTCTCTCAAACCCTGTATCATTTCATCAGCCTGATCAACCCTGACGGACTCCTGGAGACGGCCGCATGGAACATGCTGGACTGGGGAGGGATGGAAACGCCCTACCGGGGCCTCATTGCCCACCAGAATGCTCTTCTGGTGAAGGCTCTTGTGGAGACAGCCGCCCTGCCCAGCGCTTTGAAAAGGGATAGGAAAACCTTTACGGACACAGCCTCATCCTTGCGGAGGGCAATAAACCATACTTTCTGGTCGGAGGACCACCACGCTTACAGGGATTGTATGAGAGATGACGGCAGCCCTTCCCCTGTATTCAGTATTCCCACGAACCTGATGATGCTCTACAGCCACTGTGTGACCGATGAAAGACAAGTGAAAGTAAAAGAATTTGTTCTGAATCCTCCAGAAGGGACGGTGCTCTGCGGCTCCCCCTTTCTAGCAGGCTTCCTGCTGGACTTTCTTTTTCAGGAGGGTTTTACCGACCAGGCTTTAAATCAGATTCGTACTCTTTGGGGATCTATGCTTGAAGAAGGATCCACCACCTGCTGGGAAACATTCAAAGGGTTCTACAAAGACCGACTAACCCGGAGCTACTGCCACGGATGGTCCTGCATGCCCGCCGAACTGTTTCGCCGCTACATACTGGGATTTACCAGCACCCCGGGAAAACACAAAGTAAATCTCATTTCCCCTCAACCGGGAACTTTGAAGGCCGCCGAGGGAACGATCCCCCTGCCCGAAGGACTCTGCTCTATCTCCTGGCAGATACGCGATAATCTCTTTGACTGCACTGTGATTCATCCTTCAGGGTACGAGGCGCTGATCAGAATACCTGAGGGTCTTCAAACGGGACGTCTTGAGCTGAGAGAGGGATAGGAAGCCCTTTTTCAATATCCTCTCCAATCACCACTATACGGCCATTCACTAATAATCCCTAGAAATCCTTCAGAGATGTGATATCATTTATATTATGAAAGCTATCGTACAGAATGATTACGCCTCTCCCGATGCTCTGAAAGTAAAAGAAGTTGAGAAACCCAAGATCAAAAAGAATGAAGTCCTCGTGAAGGTTATTGCCTCCTCGATCAATGCAGGAGACCTGTTCTCACTTAATGGTACTCCCTTTATTGTCAGGTTCTCTGTGGGATTTCCAAAACCAAAGGACTTCATCCTCGGATGGGATGTGGCCGGAAAAATAGTGGAAGTTGGCAAGGATATCACTGAGATCAAGGTTGGCGATGAGATCTTCGGCTCCACTGAAAGTGCTTTTGCAGAATATGTGGTCATGGACATGGAGAAACTTGCAAGGAAGCCTTCCAACATGAGCTTCGAAGAAGCTGCTGCTGCACCAACGGCAGCCATCACCGCACTTCAAAGACTCAGGGATGGAGGTAATATCAAGAAAGGTCAAAAAGTGCTGATAACAGGTGCATCTGGTGGTGTGGGATCATTTGCAGTTCAGATTGCAAAATCCCTGGGAGCAGAGGTTACAGGATTGTGCAGTACCGGAAAGGTCGATATGGTCAGATCCATAGGTGCTGATCACGTGATAGATTACCAGAAAGAAGATTTTACCAAGAGTGATATGAGATTCGACCTGATCCTGGATAATACCGGAAATCGATCTTTTTCGGATATGAAAAGAGTATTGACATCCGATGGTATGATAATTCCAAACAGTGGACATGGAGGCATGAGCTATGTCATCAAAGCTTTCGCTCTTGCTCCATTTACGAAGAAAATTGGAGTAATGAAGATAGCAGATCTAAACACCAAGGATTTCAATATCCTCAGGTCGATGATGGAATCTGGGGACATCAGACCTGTCGTGGATAAGGTCTTTCCGTTTGAGAAAATCCCTGATGCCATCAAGTATCTTGAGGATGGGCTTGCCAGAGGTAAGATTGTGATTTCCATGGATTCAGAAGGATCTTGATTATTTCCCTGTATTCCTGTCTGTTCGCCTGTTATTATAAACTATGGCTCATCGTACATTAAAGAACAGTTATTCCAGTTTAGCAGATCGCTTGAACCGCTTTCCTCAGGGCGCGCCACCCTCTGAATATCTCTTTAAAATACTCAGTATTCTTTTTACGGAAAAAGAGGCTGAACTGGTTTCGACCCTCCCCATAAAACCTTTTACCTCAGAAAAAGCATCCCAGATCTGGAAATTGGATATCAATTCGACCCGGAAGATCCTAGACAATCTGGCAGACAAGGCGATTCTGGTGGATGTGGAGAAAAACGGGGAATCCATTTATACCCTCCCGCCGCCCATGGCCGGATTTTTTGAATTTTCCCTCATGCGTTATACAAAAGACATTGACCAGAAAACACTGGCGGAGTTGTTTCATCAATATATGAATGTGGAAGAAGACTTCATCAGAGAGCTGTTTACAATAGGAGAGACCCAACTGGGAAGAACCTTTGTACATGAGCCTGCACTCAGCGATGACGACGCCCTGATCATTCTGGATTACGAACGGGCATCCGAAGTGATACAGAGCGCCAGTCATATGGGTGTGGGGATTTGTTACTGCCGTCACAAAATGCATCATATGAACAAGGCCTGCGAGGCCCCTCTGGATATCTGTATGACCTTCAATAGTTCTGCCGAGTCCCTGATTAAGCACGGCTTTGCCAGATCTGTGGATAAGGTGGAGGGGATGGACCTGCTGCAGCGGGCCTACGAGGAGAATCTGGTTCAATTTGGTGAGAATGTGAGAGAGAGGGTCAACTTCATCTGTAACTGCTGCGGCTGCTGCTGTGAGGCTCTGATTGCCCAGCGAAAATTTTCAGCATTGAATCCCATTCATACCACCAACTATCTTCCGGTAGTGGATTCCGGGGCTTGCATAGGCTGTATGAAATGTGTGGATGTATGCCCTGTTGAAGCCATGACCCTTATCTCAACCAACGATTCTAAAAACCCGCAGAAAAGGACAGCCCGGCTGAATGAGAATATCTGCCTGGGATGCGGACTCTGTGTCCGGGTCTGTCGGCACGAAGCGATTAAACTGAAACAGAGAGAGCAGCGGGTCATTACTCCCATGAACAGCGCCCATCGGGTGGTTCTCATGGCCATTGACCGGGGGACTCTGCAAAACCTGATATTCGATAATCATGTGCTTATGAGCCACCGTGCCCTGGCGGCTCTGTTCGCTGTGATCTTCAAACTGCCCCCTGCGAAACAGGTCCTGGCCTCAAAACAGATGAAATCAAGGTATCTGGAAACACTATTGAGAAAAATGAAAGTCTGAATCGAAAAACAAATCTCGTAATGACAATAAATTATCGTCAATAAGATCCTACTGCCTTTCCGAAAGTCGGCACAGATTTAGAAGTATACTCCGGATTGATTTGACATCCGGATCATGATGGTTATTTGTACCGAGAATATGCCCGGATGAGTTCAGGATCGTATTTAGCATCATCTGTTGTCCATTGAGACTCATCCGATCAAACATGAACCGCACTTTATTGCTTAAAGCAGTGGTGCTTCGACCTGACTCTTCCCAATTTGTGAGAATATTCGCATAAAAGTAGGCAAGGGAATCCGAGTCAGTAAGGAGGTCTGTGAGATGATCAAGATGAAGCAGAGGATTAACGGTTGATCTCCTTCTTTCATCTGCTGCATCCCTGTTTCCTCCCTTTTCATGATTCAGAATCATATACTCCAGATCTTCTAAAAATCCTTCCCCAAAA
The DNA here is from genome assembly GCF_003346715.1 of Oceanispirochaeta sp. M1. Taxonomy (NCBI): domain Bacteria; kingdom Pseudomonadati; phylum Spirochaetota; class Spirochaetia; order Spirochaetales; family Spirochaetaceae; genus Oceanispirochaeta; species Oceanispirochaeta sp. M1. The sequence goes on along the minus strand of NZ_QQPQ01000031.1, from coordinate 17,908 downwards.
GAGAATCCCATTTCATGTGTTTTTTTAGCAATTCTGATTGCTATATCTGCAGAATTCCGGGCATGTTTTTCTTTGAACAAACTGTACTCACCAGGATTCCGGCGAACCTGATCCTCTCCCTGAATCATCAGTTTTGGGAATGAGCGGTCTGAATCATGCAGATGTGCTGTAAATCGAAGAAGTTCAATTGCATAACCTTCAATGCCTTCTTTCTTTCCAAGTTCAATAATGATACCGGCTGTAATTTCAGCATGGAGATGATCAATTGTACCTGTGGTCTTATTTCTAATTCGGCTTTGAATATACTCTTCAGTCAAAAATTGATTTCGATGCTCTGAGATTGCTTCTGAAAAAAAGTCTTTATGAAAACCATAATCTCCACACCCGGGAATCGGTAGAGATATCAGTTCATCATATTTTGATGAAAGAAAGATGAATACTTCATCAGAAAGATGAAAGGCATTCCCCTGTAAGGCTGCAAGTATTCTATCCATCTCAAATACCTCCTCTGTTCATATTATCAGCCAAATATATTGGAAATTCTAGAAACACTCTGTTCAAGAAGACCCTTTTTATTTTCAACATCAATAAATCTGTCAAAGCTCAATTCCAGATTGAATGTCCCCTTATAATTCTTGTCCCGGAGCAATCCTATGAAACGGTCTAGAGGGACAGTCTCGGTAAGGAAGGGCCAATGGGTGGCTCCTCCGGGTCCAAGGTCATGAATATGAGTATGGGTTGTTAGATTCAAAAATTCCTCGGATGGGATAAGGCTGTGATCATTTTTCAGATAATTTGCATAACCGTGCCCCATATCCCAGCAAATCCCCAGGTCATTATTATTAACTGCCTGCCAGACATCAAGAACTGTATCAAAAGAAGTACATGGATCAATGAGACCTTTAACCCTCTGGTTTTCTAGGGAGAAATGATAGTCATGATTCCACCCGACTTCCTTTTTCATTAGTTTCAGAATCATTTTGATTGTTCCTTCACGCATCTCTTCAACGCTGCCGGAGCCCTTCTTTGTTAGCGGATGCAATGCGATAACAATTCTTTTTTGATCTATAGAATGACCGTTCTCAAGGATTTTAAACCAAGGGAATAAATTTGAAATTGACCAGTTATCTGAATCAGGTGGATCTTCACTGTGAATAGTTATGGCAACTCCTGCCTCTCCTAGTAGAGAGAATGCCCGACTCATATCCGTTTCACTCAAAGACTTATGTAGATGACGTAATTCAATGCTGGACACTCCAATTTCATTAAGGAATTTAAGTCCTTCTTCAGGTCTGCCAAGTACTGTTTTAACAACAGCAGCTTCTTTAGTCACACTATTTCCAGTTAAATAATCCCATGGCAGTGAGACCCCAATTGTATTCATTTTTATACCTCAAATTTAAATCTTATTTACTTTCAGAAATTTCTCAGATTACCATTCCGGTTAAACGCCGGAATGGTAATAAAATTACAAAACCCTACTGGAGAGAAAGCCAATAGTTACGAACTGTATCAAGGTTCTGATATGAGTACATCGGATCTCTATCCCATACATTCAGAGTATCCAATGCCTGTGTCTGAATGGTGGGGACATCGGCTCTTGTAGGCCAGGATCCTCTGACATGGAAGGGAGCGAATCCTTCACCCTTACCATCTTTTTCTCCACCCATCCAGCGGATCAGAAGTTTGGCGGCATTGGGATGCTCACTCTTGTCTGCTACAAAGAGAAATGCAGGATCCAGATTACCCATTCGGGGATCCATGGATTCAGATACTCCGATAAGCATATCTTCGTCAGCCTTACGCATCTTGCTTGAAGTAACCAGGCCGATGGGAGGATTAGACTGTCCGGGAGCACCGATTGCATCAATGATGTCTCCGTCAGAAGTGGTGAGAACCAGGTCATTGGCAATGAGGCGTTTGATGAATTCATATCCTGCATTTTCTGTTCCGTTCAGAACCAGTTTTTCACCGAATTCAACTTCATATGCTTTTTCCATCTCTTCATGATAACGAGTCATCGTAAGGAAAAGGTTCATATTTGTGGCTGTATCCAGGGGATTTCTCATCATGATTTTTCCTGAATACTCGGGGCGTGTTAAGTCCCACCAGTTATCTACAGGAGATGCGTCATTGACTTCTGTATTATAAAAAATCTGCTTCATTTCAAAATAGGGGCTGTAAGAGCCGGATTGAAATTCTTCAGGGGCTGTAGCCATCATATCTGCTGGAAGATATTGATGAAGAAGTCCTCTGTCAACAAATTCGATTTGAACAGCGCCAAGTGCATCTTTTACAAAAATAACATCTGCACTACTGATTCCAGCTTCATGCTCTCTCTGATATTTTTCAAGGATTTCGGCTTCACGCATGTCATAAACAACCAGTTCAACACCGGGGTATCGAGTTTCAAAAGCATCCTTTTTTACACGGCTGGACATGGAGTAGATAACAACCTTTCCCTCAGCTTTTGCAAGTTCATAGAGTTCATCATCTGAGATTTCCTGATGAAGCATAACTTCATCCGCCCAACTGACCCCTGTTTCAGACGCAGCCTCTTCCTGGCCAGTGGCACTCAGTCCACTGATTGCATAAACAGTGCACAACAGCATAAATCCAATTCTCTTAACCATCATAATAGTCTCCTTTTCACATGATTATTTTTATCAGGACAGGCTATGATAATCCTGCCCCGATTCTTCGAATTAAACAGCCAGGATCATTAATTCCCCACTCTCACGATTAAAAAGATTCATCTTGTCTTCTTCAAATTTTACCCAGACACTGTCACCGATTTCATATTTCTGCTGGCCGATTTCCTTTGCCATCAGAGTCTGCTTTCCCAGTTCCACTTCAAGAAGTGTTTCTGAACCCGCTGGGAGAATTGAGGATATTGTACAGTTGTAGGAATCCTTTTCTTCTTTCCTTAATACGTGAATATGTTCGGGCCTGACAGCCAGTGTTACATCCTGAACAGGATCAGACTCGGATTTAACAACCCTGCCCTCTACTGCGTTAAGAGCCACTTCTCCAAAATCACAATTGAGACTCCAGGATGTTTTTCCCGAGTCGGAAAGCTTGCTTTCAATGAAATTGATTTTGGGATTTCCGATAAACTCGGCAACCTGCAGAGTTGCTGGATTACTATATACGACATCAGGTGGATCACATTGACTGAGAACACCCTCAAAATAAACAGCAATTTTTGATGACATAGTGAGAGCCTCAACCTGATCGTGGGTAACATAAACGATGGTTGTCTTCAACTCTTTATGAAGACGCTTCAGCTCAGTTCTCATTTCAACACGGAGTTTGGCATCCAGGTTTGAAAGAGGTTCATCCAGAAGCAGAATCTTGGGCTGGGATACGATGGCTCTTGCAATGGCCACACGCTGCTGCTGGCCTCCGGAAAGCTCGGAAGGATATCTTCCGGCATATTCACCAATCCGCATTGTATCCAGAGCCTTTGTTACCAATCTCTGGATTTCCTTCTTGGCGGTCTTCTTTACTGTGAGACCGAAGGCTACATTATCAAAGACCGTCATATGGGGCCAGAGTGCATAGCTCTGAAACACAAGGTTCAGATTTCTTTTTGAGGGAGGAACAAAGAGCCCCGCTTCAGGTTCGGCAACAGACTTACCGTCAATGACCACTGTACCGTACTGCGGATTCTCCAGGCCGGAAATGACCCTGAGAGTGGTTGTTTTTCCACAGCCCGAAGGTCCCAGAAGAGTCATGAATTCCCCTTCTTCAATTGTGAGATCCACATCCTTCAGAACATGGACTTTATCATAATATTTATTGACTTTGCTTAATTCAATGCGACTCATGTCAACCTCCGATTCCTTTTGAAATATCTGCTTTGCCCACTTTCCGGGCGATGGTATTTACTGAAATAATAATAAAAATAATCAATGTCGTAATGGCATTGGAAAACTGTACAAATCCGGACTCTGTATAGGCATAAGTCAGAGTTGTCAGAGTTGCAGTCTTAGGTGTGACCAGGAGCATGATAAGCGCAAGCTCCTTCATACCGCTGATAAAAATAAGCAGGAAGGCGCTGAAAACGCTACCCTTGGAAAGGGGGAGGATGATTTTCTGAAATGTTCGCGTCCAGGAGCTTCCCTCAATCTTGGCAGCCTCTTCAAGTTCGGTGCTGATCTGCAGGATACTGCTTGTTCCCGATCTTACGGCAAAGGGAAGGTATTTCACTACACTGATAATGACCAGCAGCGCAAAGGTTCCATACAGAACCGGTATAAAAAGTTGGGGTTTTGAAAACATGGACAGATAGATTGTACTCAATGCAATGGCAGGAATGAGCATGGGAGTGAAGGATATCTGTTCAATAAATCTTCCGGAAGGTTTCTTCCGTCCACGTGCCACAAGATAACCGAGCACGAGTCCTACCATGGTTGCAAGGAATGACACAATAAAGACAAGTTTCAGTGTATTTATAAGAGCAGCCCAGATTCTCGGATTATTGAAAATCCCTGCTTCTCCCTCGGCTATTGCCGGATTACTATTTCCCACCCAGAAGTGGAGAGTAAAGTTATCCAGACTGTATGTTCCCGGTTTGAGCATGACGCTCTGAAAAACGAGAGTCATCAAAGGAAGAACTACGCCAATAAGTACGAAGAGGATGACAGCCACGGTGACCACAGGTTTCAGTTTCTTAAGTTTGATAAGATTGGTTCTTGTGCTTTTACCACCAATTGTTGTAAAACTCTTTCGTTTTCCGATGGCCCGCTGATTGAAGTAGACCGTCAGACTGGCAACAAGCATCAATACAATCCCCAGGGTAAAAGCCTGAGTCGTCATGCGGTTACGGATATTCGCATATATCATTGTGGACAATGTGTAATAATTCACTTTAAGACCCAGGAATGCGGGGGCACCAAATGATCCCAAAGACTTGGAAAATGTCAGTATAAATGATGAAAGAATAGCCGGTAGCACTAATGGGAATGTAATTCTCCTGAGTATGGTCCACCGTTTCGCTCCTGTAATTTCTGCCATCTCCTCAAGGTCTCCACCGATGGAGTGCAATGCTGCTGATATAAGCAGGAAAGAGAACACAAAATAATGAAGAGAAAGGGAAACCACTATTGGAAAGAAGCCGTAGGAAACCCAGTTGGGAGGGCTAATTCCAAATATCGACTGAAACATCCCCGGATATCCACCGATACGATCATTTTTGAAGATTACCTGCCAGGCCAGAGCCTTGCACCATGAAGGCACCATATAGGCCACAACAAGGATAAAGGACAGGAATTTCTTGTAAGGGATATCTGTCCTTGTGATAAGCCAGGCTAAAACCCCGCCGATCAGAATTGCAAAAAAAGAAACACTCAAACCGATACTCAATGAGTTGAATAAGGGTTTATAGAACATTGCCCGGCTGATGGGTGAGGCAAGTGTTGCCTTCCAGTATCCGAGGGTAAAAGATCCCTCTGTCCCGCCAGTTTTGAATGCTTCCCGATACTGCATCTGGAATGTTGTTGTAAATATCTCCCATAGGGGGAGTGCAATTAAATATACGAGTACGATTATTGAGATCATACTGATCAAATTATTAGGTTGTTTAAGGGTATTTAAAGCCTTGTTTAACCAGCGTTGCGGCTTATTCAGCCCATAGGATTCTCCACCAATTGTGGAATTATTTATCACTTTTTTACCTCCTTATTTTAACAGACACTGTCATGATTAGTGACAATGCGATTCCTGACAAATCAGGTCCTCACACTTTGAAAGATTCAGCGCACGTATAAGTTCCTTTGATGTCTTCACTCTTTTTGATAAACGGATACCTCCTTTTCCCAGATCTTCAGTACGGTGAAAATCCGAACCGGATATTTTTAATAGATTATTTTCTCTAGCTAATTCTGCTGCCATGCTATTACGAGAGTCATGCCTGGGATTGCCGTTACAGATCTCGACACCATCTATAAGACTCAGATTTTCAGAAGGTTTACATCCTTTCCTGAATGGGTGGGCCTGCACTATAAGTGTTTCCGGGGTTCTTTTTACTACTTTATTCAGATATGCCAGATCATGTTCATAAAGCCTGGGATTCTTATAAAGAAAGTCCTCATTAACTCCAAACACTAGAAAGTCATTCCCACTGTCGGTGAACCTTATCTCGAATCCAAGGAACAAATCAAAATCCAGCTTCTCCGCAGCTTTTCTTGCCAATCTGTAGCCTTCAAGAAACTTATCTGTTTTCCCCTTCCAGGAAAGATCTCCCAGTGAAGAAAAATACTCGTGGTGATAGTGATCTGTCAGGACTAAGCCCTGATAGCCTTCAGCTTTATACAGAGCTACAACTTCTTCAGCTTTTACCCCCCCGCAGGGACTGACTTCGGTACAATGGGCATGCAATTCATATAAATAACTCAAGTGTTCCTCTCTACTTAAACGTATAAGTTTAATTTTAAAAAAATAAATGCTATAAAGCTGTTGAATTCCGCAGACAAAGATGGGGATCCAGAATTACGCTTTTTTGTTCAATCTCTGCAGAACTTGTAAGCACTTCATTTATTAGTTTGATAACAGCTTCACCGGTTTCATACTTCGGCTGCCAGACCGTGGAGAGATTAATCATAGGTAAAGAGGAGAAGGGAATATCATCATAACCCATAATCGCCACATCTTCGGGTATTCTTATTCTGTGATTCATCAATACTTCCATTATTCCAATGGCCATAGAGTCATTAAGAGCAAAGATGGCGGTAGGTAATTCGGAGCCTTCATCGATTATTTTCAACATTTCCTCTGAACCGCATTCCCGTCCAAGAGAACCTGTACTGCAAATACGGACTTTTGGCTCTAATTTGTTCTTTTCCATGACACTGACGTAACCGTGTATTCGATCCAATCTGGTCTTTGTTTCATTTTTGTCGCTTATCATCAGTATATTTTTATGTCCCTGTGAAATTAGATGCTCTGTGGCCAGTGAAGCACCTAGAACATTATTGATTCCAACATAATATTTCATTTTATGGTTAACCTTTCCACCAAAATAAACAATTGGAATCTGCCCTCTGACAACTTCTTCCAGATGACTGGTATCATTGCAGATTGGACTGACTATCAGGCCAGCAACCCGGTTCTCCATCATAGTCTGGGCATATTGTTTCTCATTGTCCAGATTTCTGTTCATATCTCCCAGCAATAGTGTGTAACCATATTTAATTGCACTTGCACTTATTCCTTTATAAATGGCCGGATAGATTGGTGTTGAGATATCCGGAATAAGAATTCCAAGGGTTTTGTAATCTCTTTTTACAAGATTTCGTGCTACGGCATTAGGTGTATATCCCATCTCCTTACTTATTCGTTTAATCCTGTCTTTTGTCTTCTGGCCTATATCCGGCTGATCGTTTAGAGCCTTTGATACTGCGGCAACAGAGACGCCTGCCTTCTTTGCAATATCTTTTATAGTAACTCTCACAGTTGTCTCCTTAAACGTTATAGTTATCTTAGCAGGCAGTTTTTAATTTGTCCAATTAATTATTATTTTTTACAATTGACTGTTCTGTTTTTGATTTTACTTCAACAGTGAATATATGATTTCAGGTAATTCTTCCATCGATTCAATATAGTAATCAGGAGTATCACCGGAATCTGTTGTATCATCTGAACTATCTACATATTCGATCTGGACAGTAGCCAGAAATCCTGCATTTCTTGCTCCACTGACATCCTTGGAGGGGCTGTTGCCAACGTAAATACATTCATCCGGCCTGCATTTGAATTGTGCTGCGGCATGATGGAAAATTGAAGAATCAGGTTTTACTTTTCCGAATTCTGCCGAAAGAATGATTTTTGAAAAATACTGCTCTAGATTATACTCTTTCAAGCTCCTTGGAACCTGTGTGTTGCTTATGATATTGCTTATGATTCCGTAATTCAGGGAGGTCGTGCTTAGTAAAATTTCCATTACAGACTTCATTTCCGGACGTACTGATCGTGTATAGCGTCCTCTTTCCAGAATATAAGTTAACTCTTCGGATAAGACTGGATCATATATCTTTTGCAGACAAATACCCGGAAGGATGTAATCATTCCAAAATTCCAGTGTTGATATTTCGACCATGGTCTTTTTTTTCCATAATTTATATTGGGTTGATGCCTTTTTCAGGTGTTCGTAAAAAGTCCCTGCAGTCATTTCCTCCGGTAAGTCGAGCCCATGATCTCTCAGGAGCTTTAAAATCCTTCCCATGGCAGTTAGTGCATCACTATTAATCTCGGGATATAGATCAATAGTACCTCCGAAATCAAAAAAAACTGTTTTTAAACCCATATATCAAACCTCATATTATTTAGATTAGAGACCATCTGAACTTGATTGTTCAAGCACAGGGTAAATAGATATCCTTGGAATAACCAGGAAATATAGAGAATTACTTAATCGTATAAGTTGATTGCGGTTCTGTAAACACATGAGATGGATTTTTACATTTTAATTCATTCCTCAGATATTATTATCATGCCAAATCTTAGGTCATGCTGACAATAAACTACCCCAAAACAGAATTCAACAATGTCACCTTTTTTTTCCAGCATGCTGATTCTATTATTATGCTTTTACTGAAATCCTTATTTCATCTTCTTGAGTTCACCCTCTTTTCATCATCATCAAAAGGTTCATCAGATCGATAAGACAGGAATGCTAAGACTGCTTTGTAATATTCAAATAAAGTCAGAATAATCCATAAAGGTGGTCAGTATTATTTATATACAGTTCAATATCTTGAACCTATATTTAATATATCTGATCAGATTCTTTAAAATCATTTAATCAAGGGAGTATATTATGAAGAAATTTTTAACACTTTCAATAGTTTTTTTGTTCACTATTGGTATGGTTTATGCGAGTGGAAATGCTGATTCCGGCTCTAGCGGTACCTCGGAGAAAGACAATGTTACCCTGACTTTTATCGGTTCACAAAACTGGTTGAATAAAGGCACTACCGTCGATTCGGATCTTAATAAAAAATTCACCGAAGAAACAGGCATTAAAATAGATATGCAGGTTATACCTGATGATCAGTATTCCAATGTTCTGAAAACCAAAATGGTTTCCGGAGAGATTCCCGATATTTTCATGGTAGGAGCAGGAGCGGGAGCATTGAAATATTTTCCTGATGAATATTTTGCAGACCTTTCCGATGAAGCCTGGGTGTACAGATATCAGCAGTATGCCAAACAGGGAACTACTTATCAGGACAAAGTGATGGGTTTTATGACATGGAGTGTTGACGGGTGGGGAATCCTGTACAATACAGAGATGTTTGAAGAGTATAATCTGACACCCCCAAGAACTTTTGAGGAATTCAAAGTTGTTTGCGATACTTTTCAAGCCGATGGGATTGTTCCTGTACATATGCTTGGAAAAGAAGCCTGGTACTGGGGAATCTGGTTCTCCCAGTTTGGGCCTTTGGCGAATGCAGCAGAAGCAGGTCTCTATGATAAGTTGAATTCGAATAAAGCCCGATTTGCTGATGTGAAGTTGTTTGAAACTGCTTTATCTCAGTTTAAAGAGTCTTATGATAATGGATATTTCGGATCCGATGCTCTCTCTAATGCCTGGGATTCCGGTTATGAAGCAATGGGAACAGGCACGTCGCCCATGATTCTCATGTATCAGTCTTACCAGACAGAAGTCGCTGCCAAATATCCTGATTCAGAAGCGGATAAATGGAAAATGTTTCCAATCCCTTTTGCCGGTAATAACATTTATTCTCATTCAGCTGGTGGTATTATGCGTGTCGCCTACAAGGATTCTGAAAATCTGGACAGTGTAAAAGCATACTTTGACTTTCTGTCCCGTACTGATAACCTGGAACTTTTTTATTCAGAAAGAACTGATATACAGGCAAATCCCGCATTTATCGATGTAGCTGCAGTACCTACTGAAGCAGGTAAATCAATGAGTGAGTTTACTGAAGGCAAGTCCGATGTTGAGATGGAGTATGGCATTCTGTACTGGGACAATACACTCTTCGGAAAATATATTCAGGAGCTTATGCTGGATATGAAAACTCCTATACAGGTCTTGGAAGAGATCGATAAAAACAGAGTAAAAATATTCAAAGCCATAGAGGAGTAATCCTTTATAGTCAATCAATAGTTATCTATATCCGGCTGGTTTGAAATCCAGCCGGATAATCAGATTGTAGTTTTTTCAAAATGAAAATCAAAAAAAATAAGGAATGAAAAAATGTACAATTCCAAATTATACCCCAGGGAATTTATCTACCCTGCGTTACTGATTTTTTCTGTATTATTCTTATTTCCCAGTTTAGTTGGAATCTATTATTCTTTTACAAACTGGAATTCAATGAGTGAAAATCTCAAATTTATAGGATTACAGAATTTTAAAGATATTTTTCAGGACTCCAGCAATCTCCTGTTTTTTCGAAATACATTTCTTTATGCGATCTCTACTTCGATTTTAAAGGTCTTGATAGGCTTGTTTCTGGCTCTTTTACTCAATGAGGGTATCAGATCAAGGAATATTTTAAGAGCTGTGTTTTTTTTGCCGGTAATAATATCCAATATAATTGTCGGATTAATGTTTCAGCAGGTATTTCATCCTACGACAGGTATACTTAATCTATTTTTCAAAGCCGTGGGATTCGACTTTTTGGTTAGAGGATGGCTGCAGGATCCAAATCTTGTTATGTGGTCATGTATCAGTGTCGAAGTTTGGAAAGCGGCCGGTTTCAGTATGGCAATATTTCTTGCAGGTCTTCAAAGCATCCCAAAAGAGTTGTATGAAGCATGTGAAATCGACGGTAGCAATTACTGGAATAAACTGATCAGAATAACGGTTCCCTTCCTCCAGTCTTCAATACTGATCAATGTGTTGCTGAGTCTGATTTCAGGTTTTAAAGTTTTTGATGTGATTTATGCCTTGACTAATGGCGGACCCGGAAGGGCATCTGAAGTAATCAATATAACCATATTCAGCCATTTTTCTCTTGGTGATTACGGTTATGGATCTGCTTTGGGAACAATTATGTTTATTTTCATGGCAATAATGTCTATTGGGATTATTAAAATATTTAGAAAGACTGAGGTTGAAACACAATGATAAATACTAAAAAAACAATAAATCTTTCAAAAGAGGGATTGGCCTGGGTTTTAAGTTTTATTATTTTAATTCCCTTAATGATGGTATTGCTGAATTCTGTTAAAGATGTGACAGAATCAGCTACAATGAGTTTGAAACTTCCATCAGAAGTTCATTGGGAAAACTATCTAACTGTTCTTAAAGGAGGCAATATCCTCAGATCTTTTCTGAACAGCCTGTTTATTTCCTCAGCTTCAACAGCTATTACTATTCTCGTATCGGCATTAGCTGCTTTTATATTGGCAAGAAATAAGACAAAAGCTAGTAACTTTGTATATTCAGTATTTTTGTTAGGCCTTGTAGCACCCATTAATTATATTTCTACAATGAAAGTATTGCAGCTCCTGCATTTGATGAATACTTATATGGGAACCTATTTACTTTACTCAGCTCTTTATATCCCTTTTACAATTTTTTTGTATTATGGTTTTGTTTCAACGATTCCGACACAACTGGATGATGCTGCTCTAATAGATGGTTGCGGGCCATTCAGGTTTTTCTATTCAATTATATTTCCCATGTTAAAACCGGTTACAATGACTGCGTTCATAATCAACTTTCTCAATTGCTGGAATGACTTCATAATACCTCTTTATTTCCTTAACTCATCGAGAAAATGGGGAATGATAATGGTTATGTATAATTATTTCGGTCAGTTCAGCAGTTCATGGAATCTTGTAAGTGCTGCGATGATTCTGAATCTTATCCCTGTAGTTCTTGTATATGTTCTGGGCCAGAAATATATCATTTCAGGGATGACGGCAGGAGCTGTTAAAGGATAATTTAATATATGAGTAATTTTAAAGAATTGAAATCCTATCAGACAGGAGATATGGTCATTCACTACTGGATAGATGAAAAAAATATAGTGGGAATGTCAATTAATCCCTCTAAAATAGACCATGAAACTGCTTCAAGGAGAATCAATCTCAACGATGAACATACTGTTAAACCCCTCCATGATGTGTTTAAAGTAGACTTTCCAGCCTGTACCCTGGAGAATCTTGTTCAAATTAAAATTGTTGGTGACATTCATCCTACGGGTTTCTCAGGTGGAACGAGTATGCGCAACAGTGCATCCACAGAAGATCTGAAGTTTAAAAACCAGAATCTAAGTATTGCCGGAGAGAAACATACAATCACGACAGAACTTGAAGACAGAAGAGGTATAAGTGCTTTTCATTATCTCTGTTATTGGCCAAATAGACCATTCATTGAAGTATTCACTGAAATTGTAAACGGTTCTAGGAGTACAATATCATTGGAAATGGTTTCAAGTTTTTCCCTTGGAGGAATCTCTCCTTTTCAACAAGATGAGGCCATCGGAAAATATAATCTCCACCGTTTTTCAAGTACGTGGAGTGCAGAAGGCCGACATGAATCTCTCCCTATCGAATCACTGAATCTGGAAAAATCCTGGAATGGCCATGGAGTGAGAAGTCTCCGTTTCGGACAGATAGGTTCCATGCCTGTCAAACATTATTTTCCCTTTGCAGCTCTTGAAGATAAACAATATGAGGTTTTCTGGGGGGCACAGATTGCTCATCCCGGGTCATGGCAACTGGAGGTATATCGGAAAACAGATATGCTGAACATGAGCGGAGGTCTTGCTGACAGGGAGTTTGGACACTGGAAAAAAGACCTTCAGCCGGGAAGCTCGCTTGAAACTCCCAAAGCAATTCTTTCCTGCTGTCTGGGTGATATTCAGAATCTGACCGAAAGAATGGTCCGATACCAGGAATTCATCCATCCTCCGAGGCCTGAATCTGAAGAGGATCTACCTATTATATTTAATGACTGGTGTACTACCTGGGGTTATCCCAGTGAAAAAAACATACTGAAGCTGGCTGATCGGTTGGAAAATTCAGAAGTCAAATACCTGGTTATGGACGATGGCTGGTTTAATGACAGACCCGGTGTTCAGCAGGGCCTTGGCGATTGGCAGATATCAGAGACAATCTATCCGAATGGTTTTGCTAATCTCTGCGATACATTGCGAGAAAAAGGGTTTACTCCTGGAGTGTGGTTTGAACTTGAGTGCTGCACTGAAGGTTCCCTTATGTTTGATAATACCGAACATCTTATTCATCGGGACGGGAAAGTTCTACAATACGGTACCAGGCGTTTTCTTGATTTCAGAGATCCTTGGGTCCACGAATATCTTTATGAAAAAGTCATACTGATGCTGAAAGAGAACAAGATACTCTATATAAAAACTGACTATAACGATTCCATTGGCTTAGGCTGTGACAGCCCGGACTCACTGGGTGAAGGTTTAAGAGAGCATCTCTCTGCAGTTCAGGATTTTTACAGAAGGATGCGGCTGGAAATTCCAGAATTGGTTGTCGAGATATGCTCATCCGGAGGACACCGCCTGGAACCGTCATGGATGGCATTGAGCAGTATGGGAGGATTTTCCGATTCTCATGAAGGTTTAGACATACCAATTATTGCAGCAAACACTCAAATGATGATTCCTGCCCGTCAAAACCAGGTCTGGGCTGTTTTGAGAGAAGAAGACTCGCTGTCCCGGCTTCATTATTCTCTTTCGGCAACATTTTTCGGCCGCATGTGCCTTTCCGGAGACATACATGAATTGAATAAGCCTCAGATGGATACTGTCAAAAAAGCAATGAAAATGTATCAAGATGTAAAGGGGGCTATCAGGGAAGGATTTTCAAGACGATATGGCACTACTTTGTTGAGTTACACTCATCCCACAGGTTATCAGGCTATTGTTAGAACAAATGACAAGAAGGACGAAGCTTTCGTTGTTGTTCATTCATTCAGGAACTCTCCATCAGCCGTGTCTGTACCTCTTGAAGCAGAGAACTGGGAAATTGCAGGATTTTACATGGAAAAACATCTGTCAGTGTCTGCTGATAAGAATGCCCTGTTCATCAGTGGATTAAAAGATTTTAACGGACTTATTGTTTCTCTGAAATCCAAAAATCATGTATAAATAACAAGGGGAATCATAGACATTCTATTTTTTAATATTACTCAACAAGTGAGTTTTCAACAGGAATAAGGAGGTCATTCTGTTCAAACCCAGAAGTATACTCTCTAAACTCTTTCTAAGTTATTCAATTCTTATATTGATTGTAATAATCATATTTGTTGTCTCTTATTACCTGAAAGTATCATCCTTGATTGAAGAGAAAGCTTCCGAATCATTTTTACAATACTCCTTCAGTATTACTGACAGGATCGATTCAGAAATACAGGATCTGGATTCAATAGCCTTAAAACTTATATCCTCTAAAGACCTCAAAGAATTATTTTTCAGTGATGATATATCATTTTCTAAAGAACTGCAGAAAAAGTGGGATATAACTGATTTGTTATTTTCCATATCCGGACCATCCCTTGATTTCTTTCAGATAAATCTTTTTAATCTGAAAAATGGCGATTATGTCAAATTTGGTAAAATTTACGATACATTTTCCGGCAATAAAGAATACCTGAACTCTATTCCATGGGTTTTATCAACAATTGAGATGAATGGAAAAAGATTGTTAACATCTCCCCATCCTGATGAAATGGAAAGTCCCGAGATTATTGTCATCTCTGTCAGTAGGGCTTTTTCAGAAGTCTTCGGTGCAAAACTGGATAGTATCATTGAAGTTCAGCAGAGTTATGATCTCTTTTTTAACTATATTGAAAAAATGATTCCTCCGGCAGACGAGGAGGGAAAACTAAAAGTCTATATTTTTGACAGCTTTGGTAAGCTAGTGTATCCCTATCAGGACAGTACCGGCAAATTCAATGATTCTTTGGATATTTATTGGAGCAATCTTGCCTCCAGAGATGAACAGCTGGGGTCATTCCGAATGGACAATGGTTTCAGAAAAGAGAAGGATATTGTTTCATTTTCCCGTTCTGAGCAGACTGGATGGACTGTCGTTGTGGTAGAGTCTGAAGGGGAATTATTAAAGCCATTGGGAACGTTCCGGAATAACCTTATACAACTCGGTATTTTAATCCTAATAATTACAATGTTCCTAACCTATTTTGTGTCCCGCGGACTGACGGTTCCAATAAAAAAAATGAGAAACTCAATAAATAATTTAAGTTTGCAGGCTTTGGATCTTAAATCGGATAAAAGTGAGAATCTCAATGAGCTGGAAGAACTGAATGATGCTTTTATGAAAATGTGTCTTAGACTGAAAGAATCTCTCGAGGAGGTTGTTGCTGCCAGATCCCATGAGACCAGAGCCCAATTGTACGCTCTTCAGGCACAGATGAATCCCCACTTTCTCTATAATATCCTATCCATAATCAGTATAAAAGCTGAACAAAGCAATCAATTGGAAATTCATGAAATGTGCAGCAATCTTTCACAGATGATGAGATATATCGGTAATGAAAGTCCCAAGCCTGTAAGTCTTTCAGAGGAGATCCAGTACATGATAAAGTACCTTAATCTGATGAAAATCCGATATATGAATCAGTTTGAGTACGAAATCAATATTCGTGGTGAGATTGAAGGAATCTCAGTACCTAGAATGATAATTCAACCAATAGTCGAAAACTGCTTCAAATATGCCTTTGACATCAAACCTATGTGGAAAATAGATGTGACCGGTGAGGTTGATGATAATTTCTGGAAGATCTCAATAAGAGATAATGGTCCGGGATTTGATAAATCGGAACTGAATCGGATTCAACAGCAGATTAGAGACACAGAGTACAAATATTTTGATGATAATGCAGAAAAGAACAGTATAGGATTGATGAATATTTATTATCGCCTAAAACTTCTCTATGGAGAAAATGCTGTCTTTGAGATTTCAAATATGAGTGAGAAAGGGGCCACTGTCACAGTTGGCGGATTGCGGACTTCAAAAAAGGCAGCAGTATGAGTAATCATGAGTATTTTACGGTAGTAGTTGCAGAAGACGAACAGATTATACTTGAAGATGTCATAGATAAAATTAGAAAAACAGAAAGTTGTTTTAAGATAGTGGCTTCGACTATGAATGGAGAAGATGCTTTTGAAGCAGTCTCTCGGCATCAGCCGGACATTCTTTTTACTGATATCAAAATGCCTATCTTCGATGGCCTGGAGCTTATCAGAAAAGTTAAAGAACATAATCCTGATATTTATATCGTCATATTGAGTGGTTACAATGATTTCTCATATGCTCAACAGGCGATTCTGTACAATGTTAAAAGCTATCTCCTCAAGCCTTTGCGCATAGAAGATTTAAAAGAAACAATAAGTGATATCAAAGATAAATTGCGGGAAAAAAGAAATATCATAGATAAAAAATATATAGCAGAATCTATTCGTGGAATTAAAAGAGATCATTTCGGAATATCTTCCCTACCGGATCAGTCATTCTCTATTTTCCACATATGCTTGGGAAATCTCTATAATAATGTACCCGAATTATTGGATACGAATCTATACGATGCTTATTGGGCGGAAATTGATTGGGCCGAAATAATCGATAATTTTTTTAATATCAATCTTAAATGGTGGATATTAGATGATAAATTGCTTAACAGAAAAATATTGGTAATTTCATTAGATGATCCAAGCACTTATACTGTAGCTTCTTTTATGAATGCATTACTTAAAGACATCTCTCAAAATCTGAATCGTTCTGTACAAGTAACCATATGCAGCGACGAAAAAGTTGTCAATTTTTCCGAGTTAAAAGAATCCTCAGGCAGAATCAATAAACTTCTCATAGGAAACCTTATGCTATTCCACTCTGCAGTAATTGGGTTAAGGGAAAAAGATTCCGTTAATGCTCAAATTTCTTTTGATTCTTCCATTAAAAATATTATTGAAAAGGCTCTCTGCTTAAATAATATTCAAATATTAAATCTTGAGATAAGGAAAATCTTTGATCTATGGTCAATCGGAAAGTGCACGCAGAAGCATATTCAAAAAGAATTATTAAAAATTATTAAACAAGTTATCGATATATCAGGGTGTAGGGATATAGAAACCATTGAAGCTTCCGAGTCTTCTACGTATCGATTTATTGCTCTTTCAGAGAGCATGGAACTGCTTTGTGTTCAATTTTTAGAAATGATCCAAGTTTATCTTAAACCATCACTGAAATACTCTCATGTATCAAATTCTTTGTTTCCAAAAATTGAAAAATACCTTCAAGATAATTTTACAGAACCAATAAATGTGTCTTTTCTCTCAGATAAATTCAATTATGACTCTTCCCACATCATCAGGTCGTTTAAAAAGAACAGCGGCTTAACGCCTATACAATATCTGATCAATCTAAGAATAGAGAAATCTAAAGAGTTAATGACTGAAAACCGCTTACTGAGCTTTAAGGTTATTTCGCAAATTGTAGGATATGAAGATCAGAATTACTTTTCAAGAATATTTAAAAAAGTCACTGGTATGAATCCTTCAGAGTACAGAGAGTCACTGGATTAAATACCAGGTAAAACTGATAGAGATTGTCACTGAAATTTTACAATCTACTATTCGTCTGCAAGTTTGAATTTCAATAATTACGGCTTCGGCTGATAAAAGCCCCCGGTACTATATTGAAGAAAACCTGTTCTCTTGGAAAAAAAGTGAAAGAAAGAGTATTCATCGTTGAACTTTAATTCTGCAGCGATTTCTATCATACGCTACAAGATCACTTCTGCAACTGCTACCCTATAGTTCAAGATAGTTGTCACAGTATTTAATACGGAGGACAACATATTGAGTAAGTATAGTACAGGATTTCGAAACAGCATTTTACGGAAAGTACTTCCCCCTGAAAGTAGACCTATTGCCCA
>NZ_QQPQ01000030.1 GCF_003346715.1 Oceanispirochaeta sp. M1 | reverse complement strand
ATAATGATAAAACTTGGTGACACAGGGGCAAACTAAGGTGCTGTTTATAGATTTAACATAAGAATATTCAGGAAAGGATTGTGGACCAAAAAAAGAGCTGCTGCAATTTTACTTTTGCAACAGCCCCCCATAAGATAATACTCAATTAGTGTAAATTATTTATTCCAGTATTCAGACCAGACAGCAACTGTTTCATCAACTGTTGCTTCACCAAGCATAAGTCTCTGCATGTACTGTTCCTGGAAGGGACCCCATGCTGCAAACTTATCGGATTCGATGGGATAGCTGATTAGGTTATATACTTCAGGATTGTTGAACATAGTATTCCATGCGTCAAATACGCCTGTGCTGAAAAAGGGATCATCGTGGAAAGAACTGTTGTATACGGGGAGTGCTCCATATGTTTTACAGAACTCGGCATTGGTTTCAGGAGAGATAAGATCTGTAATAAAATCCCAGGCTTCCTGCTTATTTTCAGAATAAGAAACAATGGAAAGACCATTAAAAGCAAAGTCCTGATAGGCCTTTCCTGTCTTTTCACCAACGGGAACAGGAACTACGGTGTATTTATCACGCCCCAGCTGCTCATCAATCATTGCAATTGCATCAGGGTCCTGAATAAGGAAGGTACCGACACCGGAGACAAATGCATTGATCTGCTCGGCGAATCCCCAGTTGATTCCATCACTGGGTACAGCTTTCTGATACATATCAACATATCTCTGCAGTCCGGCTTTAGCTTCTTCAGTATCATAGATAAATTGTCCATCAGTTGTTTTATAGAAGTTTTCAGGATCTACGTTTCCAACATTGGCAAGAGACAGTGCATCCTGAGAAACTTTCCAGGCATTGTGTTTACCACGGATAACATATCCGAATCTGTTATTGTCAGGATCTGTTACTGCAAGAGAAGCCTGATATAGATCTTCTACTGTTTTTGGAATTTCCAGATTATGTTCTTTAAGAATATCTGTTCTTACAAACATACCTTTTACAAAAAACAGCTGAGGAAGTATGTAGGCTGTATCATCAATTGTCCGTGCTGCTTTCCATGAAATAGGCATGAAGTCATCTTTAGCAGCCCAGTTCTCGATAAAAGGTTCCATGCTCGCAACCTGTTTGTTATTTACAAACTGTTTAATGGTAGCATCTCTGGACTCTATAATATCCAGTGGCTGTTTTGCATTGAGCATCATAGTCATTTTATTCTCTGCCTGCTCATAGGGAGGTGATATAAGATTAATTATAATACCGGGATTTGCAGCCTCGTACTCTTCAATTACTGTGTTTAAAAACTCAGTTCTTGTGGGAGATGTCAGCATCTCAATAAAATTCAGTTCAATAGTTGTGTCCCCACTCTCCTGTGAACCGGTAGCCATCAAAGCGAAAGGTACAATAAAAGTAAGCACCATCAGAAAAATCATTATTTTTTTCATAATTTCCTCCATCCTTTACATAAAAACGAAACGTTTCGTTTTTGAAAATATTAAACCCGTAAAATAGGATTGTCAATATAAAAGTTAATGAATTTTAAATTCCAGGTTATTCAACTGAATGATCAGAAACAGATAATCTTTCGATGAATTGTGTTTTCATTGTAATGACCTGGGGGGCTTGATTGCCGGAATCAGAAGGTTTCTCGGCAAGTCTCTGCAGCAGCAGCTGTGCCGCTTTTCTACCGATATCTTTAATTGGCTGCTCAATCGTTGTTATGGCCGGCATAAAGATTTCTGCATACTCAAGGAGGTCATAACTTATAATTGACAGCTCCGAGGGAATCTTCACCGACATCTCAGCCAGTGCTCGAAGAACACCGATACTCACATCATCACTGCAGCTGATCAGTGCCGTCATATGGTTATGATCTGTAACCAGACTTTTTGCAAATTGATAACCCGATTCCCGACTCCAATCTCCATAACAGATCAGGTTCATATCAACGGAGACACCAGCTCTTTTATGAGCCTCCAGATATCCGGAAAGCCTCATCTTACTTGTATATGTCGTTTCATTACCACAAATTATACCGATATCCCTATGACCTTTCCTGAGAAGATACTCAGTAACAAATCTGGAAGACTGCTCATTATCAACAATGATCGTATCTACATCTACCCCCTCAACCGGACGGTCAATGAGTACAATGGGATGATTTTGATCAAGGAATTCATCCAGCTCTGGATGATGATCACCCGAAGGGATGATAATAAGACCATCAACCCTTCTTTGAAGAAGAAACTTCAGTTTATCTCTTTCCAGCTGTATATCTTTATGGTAAGCACAGATAATTACACTATATCCGGCATTGGTAAGTTCTTCCTCAACCATGGCAATTATTGTTGTATCAAAATGACTTCTGAGGTTGGGAATAAGAATTCCAATTGTCATAGATTTATTTGTCTTAAGACTTCTTGCCGCTTCGTTTCTACTGTAATTCAGAACCTGCAAAGATTTTTCAATCTTGATCCGATTAGCTTCTTTTACATTTCCTCCATTTAAATACTTGGAAATAGTGGATAAAGCAAGTCCTGTATACTGAGCAATATCTTTAATTGTTGCCACATGTCACCTCAATAAAAACGAAACGTTACAACATGATTTCACAAATTGGTAAATTCAACAAGTTAATTAGATTGGAAAAGACATTATCTGTGATTTTTTAAGATTCAACCCTCCATTCTATGCGAAAACAAGGACCCGATAACCTGAAATCCTGTCAACCTTCAGCTTCACCCGCTTACCATCCTGGATAAAATCCAGGGATTCACCGGTTTCACCATCACTGACAGAAATTGTTTCTGGATGATACAGATCGACATCAATATCATAGAGAGGAATCTCATCCTCAATAATATCGATGGTATTCGTTCTTCTCTGATGGATATAGTGAATCATGGTCAGTACAGTTTCTCCAGTGGACGCTTTCCTGACGGTAGTCTCAGCTGTTGTGGGCAGATTCGTTTTAAGCAGCCTTGTATCCATCAGTTTTTCAAGTATAAAAGAGAACATGGTTCTGCAGCTTTTTGGAGCAAAGTTCTGATAGCATTCAAAAAGAGGACTGGCAAAATAGACAGTATTCCCATATTGAAGAAGCTCAGGAGCATCATTTTCGGAAGGGAGCTGAGGCGGAGTCTGCAGGTGAGAACAAAAATGCTTCCATTCCCTGTTGAAATAAGGCGGAGTAATGCTGGCAAGGACTTCTACACCCCTCCCTGCCTCAACAAGGCTTCCTCCCATATACTGTACATGATCAGTATCCTGTAAGGACTCTTTCAACTCATTACCGGGGCGGACATAATAGGGCTTGTTAGGATGCTGACCCATATAATTGAGGGGCATCAGTTCATTCAGATTCCATCGGCCCTCTTCATCCAGTCCACTTTCGTTTGAAAGAATGATAATACCACCGTTCCCGGAGAATACAAGGAGTTTGGACTTCAGGGCATCATCTACAATGATTCCATCTGCCAGGATCAGAACTTTATAGAGAGAAAAGTCAGATTCTGCATCCAGCACAGCATACTGATACTGCATCTGAGCAAGCATCTTCATTGCCCCGGTTTCACTGTCCAGCTCTGTACCGACGCTGCTCAGCTCCTTCTGTCTATTTGAGAGCAGAATACCGACCTCATCTATTGCAGTGGAGGGCACAAGCCACTTTTCGACCTCTTTGACACGGTTATATGTATTGCCTATCAGCTCGTATGTAGGGCTGTCCAGTTTGCCCCGGGGAGGAAGCTGATCACCGATTGAGGCTGCGACTCCGAGACTCATCATCCGTATGACCTCAAAGTCCAGGGCTGCCTGGTTTTTAAGTCCTCCAAAGTCACCCCACATCTTCTGGAATTTGCCGGTATGTCCAAGAAGGGCATGATCAAACTGATTGAAGTAACGTCCATAGAGAGGGAAATGATCGTATCCCCAGGGGCCGGAAGGTAGGGATTCAAGAATATTGACACCCATCAGGGGAACTTCGGGTCGGGAGCCCTCTTCCACACAACCCGTGAGTCTGAGGCGGCTGTTGAAAAATAGAGGTACTTCCGGAAACTCCTGTGACATACCTTCGTTGATAAAAACCATGAACTCCCTGGCGGATTCATAGGAATAACGGGTCCGGTCTTCTACTGATTCAGGGTTCATCCCCTTCTCTGTCATACCCTTACGGCACCAGGAACAGGCGCAGGGCTCATGGTTGAAAAGGATATCCAGAAAAAGATAATCCATATCGGGGTGACGTCTTGTCACTTCCAGAGATTGTTTTAATACATAATGACGATAGGGAGAGTTCCAGCAGACGAATTGCCAGCCGGCTCCAAAGGGACCCAGGGCTTCAGAAGAAAGAGAATCCATTTTCATCAATCTTCCATCGCCACGCTGACAAAGCCATTCGGGATGGTTAGATGCCGCAAGTTCATCCCAGCAGATGGTTGTATACACAGAAGGTACGATACCGACCTTCTGCAGGGCTCTATACTGTTCACCCAGAAGATCTTCTACCTGAGTATTAGGATGTGGAGTTCCCACTTCCGTCGGATAATAGCAATAACCGTGGTGTCCCCTGGAAAATAGACAGACACCCTGAACACCGGCCTTCTTAAAAACGGATGCGAATTCTTCTGGATTAAACTCCGATGCAATTCCTGGAATATCTCCATTTGTATGAAAGTCCAGGTGTATTTCTCTATTGGGTAATTGAGGTATTTTCATAATTTATACTCCTTATTCAGTAATGCGTGGTGAGCTGAAAAAACAGCCTGCCCTTATCATTTTTTGAAATCAGCCTTTTATGGCTCCGGCGGTCATACCCTTCTGCACCCGTTCACTGAAAATCAGGTAGATACAAATCATTGGGAGTACAGCCAGAATAATTGAGGCAAAAATAGGTCCCATTCGCATGGTTCTGTCTCCAACGAAATAGAGCATAGCAAGGGATATGGTGAATTTTACAGGCTTACTCAAAAAGATTACTGCAAATATAAGTTCATTGTATACAAAGAGATAAGAGATAATAGCCGCTGTAGCTATCCCGGGTTTCGCCAGAGGCAGGATAATCTGAAACAGTATTCTTACCGGACCGCAACCGTCAATTGTGGCGGCTTCATCAAGTTCTCTGCTGATGCCGCGCATAAAGCCTGTTATGATAAATATTGTTACGGGCAGCTGGAAGGC
Source organism: Oceanispirochaeta sp. M1 (assembly GCF_003346715.1). NCBI lineage: Bacteria > Pseudomonadati > Spirochaetota > Spirochaetia > Spirochaetales > Spirochaetaceae > Oceanispirochaeta > Oceanispirochaeta sp. M1. Next base: position 62,331 of record NZ_QQPQ01000030.1, on the reverse strand, counting down.
AGTATAGATCAGCATGAGTGTGAAGAAGCTGTTCGATCCCAGCCAGGGGGTAGTTGATACTGTTTTAGCCAATGGAATAAGAGTTGAGTGTATTGGCAGCATTATCCCCAGGATAAACAGTACATAAATATAATTCAGTATTTTGTAACGAAAACGGGCCAGGGTGTAAGCGGCCATGGAGCCTACTGCTACAAGCATCACAGTTGTAATGGATGTTACAAAAAGTGAGTTGAATATAGCCCTGTCCATCCGGGCACCAGTTATGGCATCTATATAATTCTGATAACGAAAGACTGTTGGCGGAGCAAACATATTGCCGAATATTTCATCATTATTCTTAAGAGAGGAGAACAGGGTTGTAATAAAGGGATACAGCGTCAGAACAGACCATAAAATTGAAAAAACAGTAGGTAGTATATTATCTTTTTTAATCTTTACCATAATCTACATCTCCTCCTGTACTAGTAATTTATTGAGAAGAAGACTGATCAGCAGACCCGCCACCAGAATAAAGACACCGATTGCATTGCCCGTTCCGAAGTTTCTGTATTTAAAAGCCTCATTGTAGAGTAGAGTCGCCGGAGTTTCAGTAGCCCTTGCAGGCCCTCCCCCTGTCATTATAAATACAAGGTCAAAGTGTCTCAGACAGCCTGTAATACACATGATAGAAAAGATCTTGATGGATTCTTTCATCAGAGGCAAAGTGATATGAATAATTCTTTGAAAACTGTTGGCACCGTCTATTTTGGCAGATTCAAAAAGTGAATCGGGTATAGCTACAAGACCAGCTGCAAAAATCAGCATATTGAAACCTGCATAGACCCATTCATTTACCAGGACAACAGAAATTATAGCTATATCCGGATCTCCCAGCCAGTTCTTGATAAGACTGCCAAGTCCCATTAATTCAAGGAGGGAGTTAAGGAGACCGCCGTTAGGCTGTAGTATATAGACCCACATCAGACCTACAGCAGTCATAGGTAGAATAACGGGTATAAAAAAGGAAGTTTTATAAAATCTTGTTCCTTTGATATTTTTCGTAATAATCAGAGCCAGTATAAATGAGAGAGGCATCAGTACAATAAATCCACCGGCAATAAACCAGAGAACATTGACAAGAGAATGCCAGAAAGCGGGATTGGAGAAAATCCGCTGATAGTTTTTCAGTCCTACAAAAACCATAGGAACATTCGCTATGCCCTTCCATTTGAAAAACGACATATAAATGGACTGACATATAGGTATCAGCAGAAACGTAGCATATATAATCAGAGCCGGGGCCAGAAAAATGGCCACCCAGTGGTAATCTTTTTTAATGGTCATTTAAAATCCTTGATATCATTCTGCCCGAAATAAAGGGCAAAAAAAACCGGGGACGATTCAAGTCCCCGGTATAAAACTCTTTATTCGTTTGCTTTGATTTCAGCCATTATCTGGGCTGCAGTATCAGAAGGAGTCTTTCCGATAAACAGTCCCTGAAGAGCAGTTCTACAGGTATCCAGCATGGAAGACAGATTGTCATATGTCTGAATATCATCCCGGAACTCAGAAGCATTGGCAATTGCGGCAGCATGAGAGATAGTCACGGTGTCTACAACAGAGGCATCAGATTTAAATACTGCGGGATAAACTCCGCCTTTATTTCTGATTTGAAGTACTTTGAAAAAATCGGGATTGCTGACAGTTTTTACAAACTCTACAGCAGCTGCATTATGTCTTTCATCTGTATCAACAATGGACCATCCGCCTCCGGCTCCGCCCTGGAAAGAGTTGGCGTTTGCATTATTGACAGCAGGAAAAGGAAAGGCTTTGATCTTAGTTGCAATTTCTGACTTGGCTGCATTTCCACAATACCAGCTGCCGTCCATATGCATGGCAGACTCTTCGTTTTGAAACATGGCCTGCTCCATATTGTAATCAACAGTTACTGCATCTTTTCCAAAATAACCTTTTTCAAAGTATTCCTGGATTTTTGTATAAAGTGCGACCATTTTGGGATCGTCATAACTCATATTCCTATCTGCCAGGTCTTTTACACCCTGTGAACCGAAGCTCTTCATAACCAGGTTATTCAAAAAATGTCCGGCTCTCCATACATCTTTTTCACCGAGTGCCAGTGGAACATAACCTGCGGCAAGCAGTTTATCACAGACCATTTCAAACTCACCCAGTGTTGACGGAACAGAAACACCGACTTTGTTGAAGATTTCTTCATTATAGAAAATGGTTACTGCATAGAACTCTGCAGGGATACCGAATGTACCGGGGAACTGATCGTACTGCCATTTATCGAACAGAGGAAGGTAGGAATCTCTCCAGGCAGGATCAGCATCAAGAGCAGGCTGCAGATCCATGAGAAGACCGCTTTCTACATAGTCTACGATTCTGGAACCGCCGTACTCATAGAATACATTAGGATATTCACCGATGGCAAATTGAGTTCTGAGTTTATCCAGATAAGATGCCTCATCATTGATATGTTCACCTTCAATTATGATGCCGTTATCCGCAGAATTAATCTCTTCAATCACTTCTCTGAAATAGATAGAGGTAGGCATTTCATCAGACCATCTGGAGAGAACACGTATAGAGACATCTTCATCTTCAGAAACAGTTTCCTGTCCACCGGCTGCAAATAATACAACAGGAAGAACCAGGGCAAATAATAAAATACTCAGTTTTTTCATTTAAATAACTCCTTTTTTGACTCGATCCGGAAAGGGATTCTTTTTGTATTTCCCTAAGAGGATAGATCATGATAAGCCCCGGATTTACGTTGACACCATGGATTATTCTTTGAGAAATTATTAAAAAAATTAGATATATCCGTTATCAGCGGTTAATTTTATCTGGAAGATTTAATCTGAGAGGGCGAGTAGCCCAGATATTTCTTAAAACATCTGCTCATGTAATAAGGATCATTGTAACCCACCCGGTCAGCCAGTTCCTGCAGAGTACAGCACTCCTTTTTTAATATTGCCTCCGCGGCATTAAGTCTGCAGAGATTGATTTCATCTACCAGTTTTCGACCCGTCTCTTTTTTATATTTTGAGCTGAGATAAGTGGGGTTTATTCCTATAAAATCGGCAATCAACTCTATACTCAAATTCATATCCTTATAGTTTTCTTCGATAAAACTGAGAACCTGCTGTACTGATTTAGAATAAACGATGGGTCCGGATATTTCTTTTTTGGTGCTTCTCAGGACTTCAAGAAGCTCATCCTTATTTACAGGCTTCAATAGATAGCAGCAGACACCTGAACGTATGGCAGAACGGGCATATTCAAAATCGTCATAGCCGGAGAGAATCACAAGACGAACTTTCTTCTCCAGTTCCTGAACCTTTTCTGCCATTTCCAATCCGCTCATAAAAGGCATATTGATATCGATGACGGCCAGATCCGGATCATGCTCTTCAATCAATTCCAGACCGCGTACACCGTCTTCAGCTTCTCCACAGATTGTATATCCCTCAGCATCCCAATCAACAACATGTTTGAGTCTCTCTCTTACAAGGTACTCATCATCTATAAGTAAAACTTTAAGTTTCAATTTTATATTCCTTCTGTTTTTAGAGATGATAATTTTATTCGGACAAGTGTTCCTCCGCCCTCATTATTCTCCATTGTTATACCACTGTCCTGCCCAAAATACAGTTTGAGACGTTCATTGGTTGTTTTCGTACCAAAACCAAAAAAATCCTTATCAGGGATTTTAGTCTTATCCAGGCCGACACCGTTATCACTAAGTTCCAGAATAAAAGTATCCCCCGAAAGATGTCCATTCAAATTGATCTTCCAGGGAGGCCGTGTATTTTTCAATCCATGATAAACAGCATTTTCAATCAAAGGCTGAAGAGTCATTTTAATGATCTGTCTCACCAGTAGAGAATCATCAATATCCACTGTGTATTCAATCTTTCCGCTATAACGGACATTCAGAATGTTGACATAATGTTCTGTTATTTTAAGCTCATCTTTAAGAGTAATTGCACTGGAGCCTTCAGAGAGGATTCCCCTGTAAAACCGTGAGAGCTCATTTACCAGCATCTGAGCATCATCCTTGCGATCCAAATCAATCAACCCGCATACACTTTCAAGAGCATTGTAAAGGAAATGCGGATTTATCTGTGCCTGCAGCAGAGAGAGTTCATACTTTCTCAGCATTTTCTGCTCTTCCACCAGACGTTTCATCATGGACTGCTGTTTGTCCAGCATCTCATTATATTCCCGGGCAAGAGCCCCTATCTCATCATCTGAGTTCACCTGTGCCCTTATACTCAGATCATGCCCGGATTCAGAAATAGAGTTTTGAAGTGAGAGAATCGGCCTGGTCAGAGATTTTGACAGGCTATTGGCTATCAGAAGTGAAAGAACAAGTGAAAATAATCCTGCTAAAAAAATCTGACCCGTTATCATTCTGATTTCATGCTGCAGACTGCGCATTGGAATTTCACTGATAATATACCAGTCTAGAGGGCTATAGTAGTTATTAACAGTCAGAAAAGACTCTCCTTCCCTCTTATAGACCTTGCCGCTGCCTTGATGTTCCAGAGTGACTTCAAACAGAGAACTATCGCTTATATCACTGAATAATCGAGATTTATCCTGAGACGACACAATCATTCCCTCAGCATTACTGATAATAATGGTTCCCCTGTCCGATCTCATTATATTCTCATACAGAGACGCTATGTACTCTTCGTCGATAACTGATTCAATAATGGCACTCAATCTGCCATGTGATGCCATATACAATCTTCTATAAAGTCTGAGGCCATTGATATCTTCATCATAAATCCTATAAATATTTTTACTTATGTCCTTCCAGGAGATATATTTACCATCAGTAAATGAGGCAAAAACTGAATCACGTTCCTGCCGATCAGGTGTGGTATATTTCTGAAAGCCTCTGGAATAGAATGCTCTGTCATCTTCCATTGAATAGATAGCCATACCACTGAGAATGTCTGAGTTATCCACTAAGCGAGCCAATGTCAGATTGATCCCCATAAGGACAGCATGAGATTCAGACTGATCCATCTTATCAGGATTTTTAGCAAGACTGCTTTGGATAATATTATTGGCAATTGCCAGCTTGGTCATGGAGTTTGCATGGGTAAGAGATGAATCAAGTTTTTCAGAGAACTGATTGAGGACACCCAGATTATCTACAATTGATTTTTCAATCAGAATATGGTTTGACATAATATTGGCAAATAGGGATATCAGAAATATACCAAGAAGTGTTGTCAGAAAAAAGGCGGAAGTTATTTTTGTCCTGATGGATAGAGATTTCCAGAATCCGATGATATCTATCATAGAAAAACATGTTATCAGCAAGAAGGACAGAAAGCAATCAAAGCTTTGTTACCTCAGATCTGTAAATAGTCGGTGAAATACCAACTTGACTCTGAAAGCTTTTGTGAAAATGAGATCTATCCCAGTAACCACAGTGCTCGGCGATCTCCTCCATAGAAAGATCAGACTGTCTGAGAAGATTGGCAGCCCTGCTGACCCGCAGGCTACGCAAATAACGTTGGGGAGTTTTACCTGTTTCTCTCATAAAGACTCTGCTCAATGTATCTTCAGAATATCCTGCCAGGGCAGCAAGTACGGGATTAGAACAGTCTTCATCCAGGTGTTCCTCCAGCCAGAGAAACAGATTTGATAAGGGATTAAAATGGCTCTGTTTATACAATGATTCGGGGAGCTGTCTCAGCGCATATGTGATCAGTTCCTGAAAAAGAAGCCGTCCAGGAAAACTTTTATATCCATTAAGACTAATATTTTTAAGTTGTGAAAATTCAAAATGTCCCGGCACTATGGGCCATATTCCCTGGGGCATTTTACTGAATTCTGCGGGAAGCCTGAAATGAACATATAGATGCTCCACCTCTCCCCTGCATTTCGGTCTGTAGGCAGTCATTGCCGAGATGAGATACAAATACTCAGGTTGCAGCTCTATAGTCTCATTTTGAAAAGCGAGGGAGGCTCCTGCATTACTGTTCCAATAGAGCTTCCATAAAGGACGGATATGCTCTTCCGACTCCCAATAGGATGTAATATTTACAAGATCGATAGTTTCAATACGGGGCGATTCAAAGGGGTCTTGAAAATTCATGCGGTAATTTTACACATATTTATCGATTCTATCCATATCTAAGTGAATATTAAAGAGTTATATACATAAGGAACAGAATAAAAACAAAATCAGGACAGTAAATATCGTCCTGACAGGAGGAACAATGAGTAACCAGAATAATATACAGAAATGGAAAGACAGACATTTCGGGATGTTTATCCATTATGGATTATACTCACTACCCGCAGGTGTTTGGAAAGGTGAAAAAATCACATACGGTTATAGCGAGCAGATCCTCTCCCATGCCGCAATCGACAAAAATGAATATGATGCCCTGATGAATGATTTCACTGCGGAAAACTTCGATGCCCGGGCCATAACAAGCTTGGCAAAAGCCGCAGGGATGAACTATCTGGTAATTACGACAAAACATCATGACGGCTTTTGCCTGTTTAAAACAGAAACTACAGAATACAACAGCTTTAAAAGTGCAGCCAAAAGAGATCTTGTTGCCGAACTGGCCGATGCCTGCCAGAAAGAAGGCATTGGTCTGGGTCTTTATTTTTCATGGATAGACTGGGATTCTCCAGCAGCCCTGTCCTTCTCTGATCATAACTCCGATACAATCCCCGAGGCTCATCAGCAATTAAATATTGCTCAACTGACAGAGCTTTTGAGTAATTACGGTCCTATCTGTGAAATGTGGTTTGATATGGGTAAACCCACTGTGGACCAGAGCCGTCAGCTGGCAGACCTGGTAAGGGAGCTGCAGCCCGAAGCCATGATCAACGGTCGTATATGGAATAATCAGGATGATTTCATTGTTCTGGCAGATAACGAGATTCCGGAGTTCAGCATGAACAGGCCCTGGCAGACACCTGCCTCAATCTACCATGAAACATGGGGTTACAGAGAGTGGCAGCTGCGTGAAAATCTTGATGATAAAATCAGAGAACAAATTAGAAATCTTGCAACGATTTCTGCCCTTGGTGGAAACCACCTCCTTAATATAGGTCCCATGGGGGATGGTTCAATTGTCCCCTTCGAAGATGAGGTACTCAGAGGAATCGGTTCCTGGATTAATGTAAACAGGGAAGCAGTTTTTGATGTTGAACCTGGTTTCTGGGAGAATGAATACTGGGGCTACTCAACTCTTAAGGGAAACAGTATTTATCTTCAAATTCATAGTATTCCTGAATCTGGAAAAATAGAGCTGAAAAACCTTAAAACTGCCCCACTCTCAGCCTCTCTGCTTTCAAACAATAAAGAATTGACGATTATTGAGGAAGAAGGAAATTTCTCTCTTGTCCTGAAAGGACTGGATAAATCTGATCATCTCCCTGTTATCAAACTGGATTTCAGCAGGACACCGGAGCTTGATCTATCACATCATATTTCAGCCGGACAGAAACTGAAAACTGAAGGTAGAAAAGACTGGAGTTACCAGGGTGAAGATTATTACAGTTACAAACCCTGTATAGAGAGTCAATCCTGGACTGTTGTTCCCGATGCCGATGGACAACTCAGGATTGATATGACATGTCTGGCCGGTCAAAAAATAGAAATATCACTGAAGGGTTCTGAAGATCAGAACGGGAAGATTCAGGGAGTGGATGAAGAACTTTTTATAAATGCCGCCCTTAGGGTGGAAAGTTAAACCTGCTGGCCTGACAAATCTATGCTGTCAGGCTCATGCTTTAACGAGCGTCCACATGGCCACGAAAGTGATATCATATACGATATCACTTTTAAGAACATACACATAACCACGATTATGATATCACATACGATATCACTTCTGGCCGCAGTTCATTCATAGAACAACTGGACATATTCCACATGCTCACCGATAATATTCTCTCAAGAGGAGCTGTCATGAAAAAAATAATTCAGAATACATTGCTCGGTTCAGATATTCAGGACATTCTGATTGATGGAACTAAGATCTCCGGTATCGGAGCAGGTCTGGTTTCTTCTCATCCTGAGGCACAAATTATTGATGGAAAAGATACCGCCGCTTTCCCATCTCTCATCAATGGACACACCCACTCTCCCATGACTCTGCTCCGGGGAGCCGGTGATGACCTTGGCCTGCACGAATGGCTGACAGAATGCATGTGGCCCCTTGAAGACAAGTATACTGATGAGGAATTCTACTGGGGCAACAGAATGGCCCTGATGGAGATGGTCCGGACTGGAACAGGATTTTTCAATGAGATGTATTTCAATCCTCACCTTGCATTGAAGGCTCTTGAGGAAACACCCTTAAAAGCAAGAATCAACTTTCCCATTATGGACGGTATGAATCCCGAAGTAGGAAAGAAGCAATGGAAAGATTGTGAACGATTTTTTGAGGAAACAACTGCCCCTCAGGGGGTACAGCTGGGGATGGTTCTCCACTCTGTATATACAGACAGCAGGGAATCCATTGAATGGGTCAGAAACTTTGCTGCAGATAAAAATCTTCCTATTCATATCCATTTATCTGAAACAGAAAAAGAGGTACAGGACTGCATGGAGGCTCATGAAGGGCTGAGTCCTGTGGAATATCTCCATCAGCTGGGAGTACTTTCCCAACGGGTTGTCGCTGCTCATACAGTACATTTGTCTGAGACTGATATTGAAATCCTCTCGGATACAGGCGTGAATGTCGTCCATAATCCCGGTTCTAATATGAAACTCGCATCCGGAGTGTTTCCATACAAAGCGCTGAGGGATAAAAAAATCCCCATACTCCTGGGTACTGACGGGGCTGCCTCAAACAACAATCTGGATATGTTGGAAGAAATGAAACTGGCTGCCCTTCTGCAGAAGGTGCATACAGGAGATCCGACACTGATGTCAGCTGAAGAAATTTTTGAAATTGCCACTAAAAAGGGTGCTGAGATTTTCAATACAGGGGGAGGTGTCATCGAGCTTGGCAAGGAGGCCGATATAATTCTGATGGACCTGAAATCTCCTGCTCTGTTCCCGGCATGGAATCTCATATCCTCTATGGTCTACAGTGCTTCAGGAATGGATGTTAAGACTCATATTTCATCGGGAAATGTACTGATGGAGGATTATAAGATCCCCGGTTACGAAAGGGTTCTCGAGGAAGCCGGCCGCTGCTTTGACAGACTGAGATCTTAAGACAAAAAAAAGACTGTTCCCCTCTATAAGATTGGAACAGTCTTTATTATTATTAATGGATTATCTGATGGATGCAGCCGTCCTGAGGGACAGCTCAGTTCAGACTTTTATTATCATTTTCCCTGGCCGTAGTGATTTTTTGCAAAATCCTGCATGGCGAGAATGTCTTCTTCTGAAATTAACTTGGGTGTACCGATGGCACGGGCCATATAGTAGATCTGAGCTGTTTTTTCTACAACAAAGATATTTTTCATGGCACCGGGAAAATCAGCTCCCACAACAACGGTTCCGTGGTTGGGGATCATCACTGCGTTTCTCTCACCAAGACCTTTGACTACATTCTCAGCCAGTTCCGGAGTTCCGGGCAGAGCATAATCACAGTTAATAATTTTGTCTCCGATGATCTGAACAAAGTCTTCACTTATACCGGGGAGATCTTCACCCAGTACACCGAATACACTGGAATGTATGGGGTGAGTATGAATAACTACATTCACGTCCTTACGGGCATTCATTATGGCAATATGGAAATTGAACTCAATTGAGGGTTTTCTGTGACCTTCAACAACTTCAAAATCGGAGTTCATAACAACTACATCATCTTCTGTGATGTCGGGATAAGGCATTCCGCTGGGTTTAATATAAATCAGGCCGGTTTCAGTATCACGGGCACTGATGTTTCCCCAGGTACCGACGGTCAACCCCTGCTCAAACATATTCATTCCGGCATCAACTATGGCTTTTTTAAGCTCTTTGGAAATCTTGGACAATTTATTGCTCCTTCATATATACATATATAGCATTCAATTTATTACTTAATTCAGGATTCTGATGTCCTGCTCTCTCTATATACAATTATTCTTTAAACAGTAGTAATATCCTCTTCCTTTTTTGTCAATCTGAAAGAGGCGATGTATGGCATTTATCCAATAATAAATAACGAACCTTGAGTTTTTCACTAAATTATTTGACATAATAGATATGTGAATGTATTCTGGACAGAATATGTCTGAGGAATCAAAGACAAAAGTGTCTAAAACACAAAATTTGTCCAACATGTCGAACAACATCAATAAAACCCTGAAAATGCTAAAAGGGAGTAAAAATCAGACTCTCAGCCGATCTGCCCGTAAAAGGATCATCGAGTATATCAAAAAAAATGAAGTTCAGCCCCATGATGCTCTTCCTACAGAAGCAGCCTTTATGGAGATTCTTGATGCCAGCAGGCATACAGTAAGAGAAGCCCTTGTTCTGATGGAACAGGAAAACCTTATTTACAAGATTCAGGGCAAAGGGACTTTTCTAAAAAAACGCCCTATTCATATAGAAAGCGGCCTGGAGAAACTGGAGAGTATTACTGAGGTAGTTGAAGGCTATCACCTGACACCCGGTACCCAGTGGATCGGTATTGAGATAAAGAACCCCACCGAGCAGATGATCGAAGAACTGAAAATCGAGCCCAGTGAGAAGGTAATCACGTTCAAGAGAGTCAGAACAGCCAACGGTAATCTGGCGTCCTATTGTGTTGATACCATGCCCCTGAAATATTTTGAGACCATACCCCATGAAATTGATGAAGAATCCCTTTTCGCATATCTGGAGAAGAATCTTGGTATTTATATTGAGAGTGCAGTCTCCTACATTGTCCCCACCCTGCCTACAGGAGAGATGACACATGAACTGGGAGTTTCCCAGGATCAGCTCTTTCTCTTATTACAGCAGATTCATTTTGACAGCAAAGGGAGTCCTGTGATCTTTTCCAATGATTATTTTCAACCCGATATTTTTAAATTCAAAGTTAATAGAACACGTTAAGAGGTAGTAATGAGCAAGATTATTTCAATGCAGTACGAAGAGGGAGTTCTGAAACTGATAGATCAGAGAAAACTTCCCGCAGAGTTTGTCTATTTTGAGTGCAGAACTTATACGGAAGTTGAGTTTGCCATTAAAGATATGGTCGTCAGGGGAGCTCCTGCAATCGGAGCGACTGCTGCCTATGGTGCCCTGCTGGCAGCCCGTCAGTTTATGGCTGAATATCCTGATGATCGCCCCCGCTTCCTTTCGGAAATGGAAAAGGCTCTGAATTTCCTGAACAATTCCAGACCCACCGCAGTAAACCTGATGTGGGCCGTTAAAAAAATGAAAGACTGCCTAGTGACCAACGCTGATTCCTCAGATTCAATAATGATGGATAAGATTCAAGGTCTGGCAGATAATATTCTGAAAGAAGACAAAGAGCTCTGTACTCAAATGGGTAAACATGGAAATACCATTATCCCCCAGGGAGCCACTATCCTTACCCACTGCAATACAGGGGCTCTCGCGACAGCCGGACCCGGAACTGCTCTGGCAGTTGTAAGAGAAGCTCATAATACGGGTAAAAATATCAATGTATATGCCGATGAGACCCGTCCCAGAATCCAGGGTGGACGTCTGACTGCCTGGGAACTGATGCAGGAAAAGATTCCTTCCAAGCTTATTGTAGACAGCACAGCAGCAACTCTGATTAGAGACGGTAAGATTGATGTAATTCTTGTAGGAGCCGACCGTATTGCCAATAACGGAGATGCGGCCAATAAAATCGGAACATTTATGCTCTCAGTTATTGCGAAGACATACAACGTCCCCTTCTATGTGGTTGCTCCGGTTACAACTATCGACTTCGAAATGAAGAGCGGTGATGAAATAGAGATTGAAGAGAGAGATGCATCAGAAATCACCCACATAAATGGAGTGCAGATCGCACCTGAGGGGATGGAAGTATACAACCCCGCTTTTGATGTTACTCCCAATGAAAATATCACTGGAATCGTTACAGACCAGGGAATCATCTATCCTCCGTTTAAGGAAGGTATTGCCGGTCTAAAGGAGTCTTCCCTGTGAGTTCGACAGCCAATGCTATAGAAATCAAAGATCTTTCGTTTCGCTATAAAAGTGAAACCGCAGAGAAAAACCCCCTGGCCCTTGAAAATATCTCAATGGATGTTAAAAAGGGTGAGTTTATTGTAATCATGGGTCCCAGCGGTGCCGGAAAATCAACACTGGCCAACTGTCTGAACGGTCTTGTTCCCCATTTCCAGAGAGGAGAGTACGAGGGAGAAGTAAAGGTCGGTGAACTTATTGTAAAAAATGAAAAGGTCGGACGAATGTCCAAAGAGATCGGTCTGGTTTTTCAGGACTTCGAAGCTCAGCTCTTTTCAACTAATACCATGCTGGAACTGGCCTTCGGCCCGGAGAACTTCGGAGTTCCCCGGGAAGAGATACACAGCCGGATCACAGAGGTTCTGAAAACAGTTCAGCTCGAGGGTTTTGAAGGACGACAGCCCTCTACCCTTTCCGGGGGACAGAAACAACGTCTGGCTATCGGTTCCATTCTGGCCACCAAGCCCGAAATTATCTGTATGGATGAGCCTACTACCGACCTTGACCCTGTAGGTAAGATGGGGATCTTCAAGATTGCCAAGCATCTTCACTCGGACAGCGAGTTCACTCTCCTTATTATCGAACATGAAACTGAAGAAGCTCTCCATGCTGACAGACTGATCCTTATGGAAAACGGTGTAATACTCAAAGATGGTATTCCCAGGGATATCCTGAAAAATATCGGCCTTACCGATAAAATCGGTATCCAGTCATTACAGGTTCCCAAGTTTTTCAATGATCATCTTAAAACTGATTCTGCCGATCTTCCCATGACTCCCGAAGAGGGATTCACCGCCTTCCAGAAAATGGGCATTTCCATGAATGATGAGGCCTATGAAAATCTACTTAAAGCCGATGAGCAGCGGGAAGCATCCTATGGAGAAGTGCTTATTGATGTAGAAGATCTTGTTCATGTCTATCCCAACCAGAACAAGGCCCTCAAGGGAGTCAGCCTTCAGATCCGCAAGGGTGAATTCCTGGCTGTACTCGGGCACAACGGCAGTGGTAAGACCACTTTAGTAAAACACTTCAACGGTCTTCTTTCTCCCAGTGAGGGAAATATCATTGTGGGCGGGAGAAACACAAGGGAATCTACAATATTCGAAATCGGCAAGACAGTGGGTTATGTATTTCAGAATCCCGATCATCAGATCTTCTCGGATACGGTGTTTGAAGAGGTCTCCTTCAGCCCCAAACTGAGAGGCTGCAGCAAGGAAGAGATTAAAATACGTGTAACAGAGGCCCTCAAGGCTGTGGGTATGGAAGGAAGTGAAGAGGAAGACCCGTTCTCCATGACCAAGGGTCAGAGACAGAGAATTGCGGTTGCATCGGTTCTGTCAGCCAAACCAGAGCTGATCATTCTTGATGAACCCACCACCGGACTGGACTATAAAGAACAGCGCCAGATGATGGAGCTTATACAGAATCTGAATAAACAGGGACATACCATAATCATGATAACCCATACAATGTGGGTTGTTGCCGAATATGCTCATAGAGTAGCCGTTATTAAAGATGGAGAAATGAGCATGTATGGAAAAACAAGAGACGTTTTCAAAGATGAAGACACTCTGATGGAGTCCTATCTGAAAACCCCGCATATAGTCAATTTAAGTAACAAACTCGGTAAAACGATTCTGTCTGTGGATGAGCTGAAAAGCTGTGTTAGAGGAGATTTAAGCTAATGGATATGTTTTTATACCTTGATAAAGATACATTTCTGCACCGTCTTGATCCCAGGACCAAGATGTGCGTCATGATGTGCTCTTTTATTATAGCCCTCAGCTTTACATCACTGTATGTTCTCGCCGGGCTGTCTGTTCTGATTATTGCCTATGGCATGGCCGGCAAGGTTCTCAGTAACCTGAAACGTATCTGGTTCATCCTTGTTATGATCTTTATAATGTCAATTGTTCTTTGGTCCCTTACTTTTGGAGGTCCCACAAAGCTTTGGGGACCTATAACATTGGAAGGAATTGAGTTCGGTATTATGACTGGAATCCGATTTGATATCATGATTGTATCAGGAATGATTTTTCTCAGTGCTTCCAAAATTGAGGAGATATCCCTGGGGCTGGTCAAGATGAGACTTCCCTACCGTGGAGCCTTTGCCTTTTCCACTGCTATCCGTCTTGTTCCCATGATTGTAGCCACAAGCTACACCATTGCGGAAGCTCAGAAATCAAGAGGTCTGGATCTGGAGTCGGGCAATATATTTCAGAGAGCCAAAAAATTTGTACCCCTCCTGGTACCTACTCTGATCTCCGTTATCAGAGGGACGAATGTATTTGCCATGGCTCTGGAATCAAAGGGATTCGGATATTCAGAAGAGAGAAGCAATTATATGGATATCCATTTTAAAAAGAGTGATTCCATAGTTTTTACTATATCTTTAATTCTGACAATCGGAATCATAATTGCAAAGTACTTGTATTTCTAGAGTTTTTTTTCAGGGATCAGAAGGATTCGGATTTATCCCGGATTCTTTCAGATATAGTACTACTTAACAATCAGATTAGTAATCTGAGGAGGAAAGAAAGTGAAAGATGTTTTCAAGATGTGGAAAGAGACAAAAATGGTTGTTCTCGTCGCCCTGTGTGCGGGTATCTACGCAGCGGTACTGATTCCTTTTAAGGGATTTGTAATTATTCCCGGATTCACAGAGTTCAGACCTGCCAGTGGTTTACCCATTATGATGGGACTTCTCTTCGGCCCCGCCGGAGCATGGGGTGCAGCTATCGGTAACCTGATCGGTGACTTCTTCGGTTCATTGGGAATCGGCAGTACATTCGGCTTTGTAGGAAACTTCCTGTTTGCCTACATTCCTTATAAAATCTGGAGAAACATCGGTATTCTGAAAGCTGATGAGCAGGAACCCAGTCTCAAATCCGGAAAACAGATCGGTATGTTTGTACTCGTATCTTTTCTAGGAGCAGCAGCATGTGCTCTCTTTATTGCATGGGGTCTGGACCTTCTACAGATGGTTCCCTTTGCAGCACTGGGAACAATCATCACTGCAAACAACTTTATCCCCTCTATCGTTCTGGGAATCCCTCTGACTCTGATTCTGTATCCCAGAATCAAAAAATGGCACCTTCTATGGACAGATATTATGCCCGAAGAAGATATTCCTGAGATCAATGCAAAAACAAGAATATCAGCCATTCTTATGATTATTCTTATTCCTGTTGGACTTATCGGTGGTCTGTTTTTCGCTCTCGGCGGTGGACAGGAAATGTTTGCAGCTGGATTCGGTGCCGGTGGCGCTGGAAATATGGGTGTAGCCGTAGTAGCCGGAGTCGGTGCAATCGGTATGATTGTTGCTGGCCTAATCGAGTAATATTATATTTAACGAATAGGCTCCTGAATCAATTCGGGAGCCTTTTTTATCAGGCGAGGAGATTCCATTGAAAAAAGAAGATTATAAATTTGATACCCTGTCCATTCATGGCGGCGGGGATCACAAAAATCCAAAAAACGCTCTCAACCCCCCCATTTTTCAGACATCCACCTTTGTTTTTGACAGCACAGATCATGTTGATGATGTTATGTCCTTCAAGAGCGATGACTATGTCTACACCAGAGGCAACAACCCTACTCTGAGACTCTTCGAACAGAGAATGTCTGTACTGGAAAACGGTACTTCCGCCGTAGCCTTTGCTTCAGGAATGGCCGCCATCAGTTCTGTACTCTTCTCCTTAACCAAACCCGGAGACAATATCCTGGTTCACAGGACAATATACGGCTCATCCTACAATGTTGTGACCAGTCTTCTTCCTAAATACAATATCAACTGCCGTATTCATGACCTGTCAAAGACAGATGAGCTGGAAGAAGCTATCGATGAAAATACAAAAGTGATCTACTTTGAAACACCAAGTAATCCCAACCTCTCAATTATTGATATCAAAAAAATCACCTCCTTTGCGAAAGCAAAAGGTATAAAAGTCGTTATAGACAATACATTTGCAACTCCCTACTTTCAGAGACCCCTTGAAATGGGAGTAGATGTTGTCGTTCACTCTGCCACAAAATATATTTGCGGACACGGTGATGTTGTAGCCGGAGTAGCTGTTGCAAGGGATGATGAATATATTCAGACTCTGAAATTCGACTATATGTGTGAGTTTGGCGGCGTTCTCAGCCCCTTCAATGCATGGCTTCTTCTTAGAGGACTCAAAACACTTGGTGTCAGAATGAGACAGCATGAAAAGAATGCAATGGCCATAGCCCGCTACCTTGAAGCACACCCCAAAGTCACATCCGTTGCCTACCCGGGTCTTGAATCCTTCGAAGGACACAAGATTGCCGCCGAGCAGATGAGCGGATTCGGTGCAATGATCAGCTTTGAAGTTGACGGTGGACTGGATAAGGCTAAAAAAGTGGTCAACAGTGTTCAGCTGGCACAGCTGGCTGTAAGTCTGGGAGACTGTGAGACCCTGATTGAACTTCCTGCAGCCATGACCCACAGAGGTTATGACAAAGCTAAGCTGGCAGAGTTCGGCCTGACCGAAAGTATGGTCCGCATATCTGCAGGACTGGAAGATGTAGACGATATAATCGCGGATCTGGAACAGGCACTGGCCCAAATCTGAGTATCAGACCCTCAGACCCTACCGGGGTGAGATCTTACTCACTCTGGCAGGACCTGAGACTATTATGGAGATAAAAAAAATGAATATACTGCTTCAAGGCGGACAGATCCTGACAATGGCTCAGGAAGAACCGGAAATATTACAGACTGATATCGGAATCACAGATGACCGGATAGCATTTATCGGTGATATCCCTGCCGGCTTTAAGGCTGATAAGACAATTGATGCTTCTGAATCACTTATCATGCCGGGACTGGTTAATGCCCATACCCATATCTCCATGTCCCTCCTGCGAAACTATGCCGACGACCTCCCCTTCTGGGAATGGCTGATGGATAGAATCATGCCCGTTGAAGATAACATGACCTCAGACTTTGCCTATCATGGAGCCCAGCTGAGTATTATCGAAATGATACGAAGCGGAACCACCACCTTCGCTGATATGTATTTTTTCATGGAACGGGCTGCCCAGGCAGTTGATGAGAGCGGTATGCGTGCCAATCTCTCAAGGGGAGCCACATTCCTCAACGGTGATGAGGATCTCGCAAAGCTTGAAGAATCAGAGCATTTTTTCAAAGAATGGAACGGAAAAGCTGACGGCCGGATTAAGGTGGATATTGCACCTCACGCTCCATACACATGCCCCCCCAAATATATAAAAATGATGGGTGAACTGACAAAGAAACTGGGATGTAATACCCACATTCATCTTTCAGAAAGCCGCAAAGAAGTGGAAGACAGCAAAGCAGAACATGGTAAGTCACCCATAAAGCATGTTTTTGATCTAGGGCTCTTCGATTCCAGAACATATGCAGCTCACTGTGTTCACCTCAGCAGTGAAGACATTAAAATCATAGCAGAAAACAATGTCTCTGTAGTCAATAATCCCGGCAGCAACATGAAGCTGGCAAATGGATTTGCTCCTGTGACCAAACTGCTTGAAGCAGGTGTGAATGTAGCCCTGGGTACAGACGGATCAGCCAGTAATAACAACTTGAATATGTTTGAAGAAATCAACCTTGCAGCCCTGGTGAATAAGGCAGTAGAAGAAGAACCCACAGTTGTTCCTGCATACACAGCTCTCAAAATGGCAACAATAAACGGAGCCAAAGCCCTTGGACTTGAAAATGAAATCGGAACATTGGAGAAGGGCAAGAAAGCCGATATGATCATGATTGATCTGAAAAAGGCCCACTTCTATCCCCGTTACAACCTGGTATCTTCCCTGGTTTATTCGGCACAGGGCTCGGATGTGAAGACAGTCTTCTGTAACGGTAAAATACTGATGGAAGATTACAAACTACTCACAATGAACGAAGAGATTGTCTGTGCCAATGCAGAAATCTCAGCCAAGAAGATGACAGCAGGAGATAATAAATGAGAAAAGCAATCATCGGCGGAACCGGTGTCTATGATACTCCCGGAATGACCCGCAGTGAAACAGTTGAGACTAAATACGGCAGCGTTGAGGTTGAAATAGTAAAATGGGAAGGTGAAGAGATCGTCTTTCTGGCAAGACATGGAAAGGGACACTCCGTCCCTCCTCACCTGATCAACTACAGAGCCAATATGATGGCACTGAAACAGCTTGAAGTAAGCCACATCTATGCAACTTGTGCAGTTGGCTCCTGCAATGAGAAATATATCCCCGGCGACACAGTGGTTATGAATGACTTTCTGGACTTCACGAAAGTCAGACCAGTCACATTCTTTGACGGTGAAGAGGGTGTCAAACACACCGATATGTCAGATCCCTACTGCAAAAACCTGCGAGCCCTTTACTATGAAGAAGCTGCAAAAGATAAAGTAACAGTGAAGGGAAATGCCGTATATGTCTGTACCGAAGGTCCCCGTTTTGAGACTGCTGCCGAAATCCGAATGTACAAGCAAATGGGTGGAGATGTTGTCGGCATGACAAATGTTCCTGAAGTACAGCTGGCCAAAGAGATGAAGATGTGTTACTCCGCTATCGGTATAATTACAAACTGGTGTACTGGAGTGATAAGTGATGAAATTGTCGGTCACGATATAATGGCAACCATGGCCTCCAATAAGGATGCTATGACAAAAATATTCCTTTCAATTCTTTCCAATAATCCCCAAAGGGACAAATGCTCCTGCCGGAATGCAATAATGGAGATGTAATCCTCTTTAAGATTTTTTATTCTTTATTATAGAACTCCTGAAAGTGATATCACATACGATATCACTTTCAGGCGCATTCACACGGCTGTAATTGTGATATCACATACGATATCACTTTCAGGCTCATTCACACGACATTACTTGGATCTACGCTTAAGTACTGCTTCAACTGGAGAGAGAATTGTATGCATCCCTTCAGCCTGAAATTTTTCACGGGCCAGAAGAGACAGATAGAGTTCAGTACAGGCTTCCTTATATGATATATCCAGCAGTTGAGAAATTATCCGGCTTCCCCTATCTATCAGTTTCTTATTAGTGGGATCAAGTTGTATCATCCAATTTCCACGTATGCGTCCCATCATTGCCATTGTACCCGTACTCACTGTATTAAAAATCAGTTTAACTGCCAGGTGCTGCCAAAGAGAGATCGGACTTTCAGGTAAATTCAGGAAGACAGAAAAATCAATCATACCATCCGGTTTGTTCCCGGGACTTCCCAGAAATATTGTTTTGCCGTCTTCGGGCACTCCGGCAAGGCTGGAGGCACCATCCACACAAATCTTTAAATTTAGAAAAATGGAACAATCTCTTCTTCTGGGATCTTCCTCATGGCCAATCAGATATCGGGCAATTTCACTGCTGTCCAGAACAGGGGGATTGTCTGTTACATTCAGGGGGGCATCCATTTCCATATAATCTTTCCGCAGCCAGTTCAACCCCCGGGGAGAACGTCTAAGCATCCTTACCCAGGCTTCTTCTGCCTCATGATCCGGGTCCCTGGCAAATGCCCAGGAGATAGCGGATGTACTGTCATCACATGCCCGAAAAGGAGGCAGCATAAAGGTGGGAGAACGCTCTGTTGTATCACTGAATATATCAAGGAGATATGGACCTGCCAGATAGGTAAGTCTTCCTCCCTGCTCATAAACATTCTGCTCTTCTTCTGCCCAGGCTGCCATTCCCTCAAGAGCACTATCACTACTGAGATCTCTAATTAATGCAGCGAAGAGATTTGCATAGTCAGTATTCTCGGGAGTTTCAATTCCAACAGATTGCTTAAGACCACACTCCATGGCAGCAGCTATTACAAGCATTTCCATTGTTGTGGCCTGCATTCTGGTAGAACCTGAAAGAGACATAGATCCCGTATAAAGATCCAGGACCGTGACCTGTTCATCGTTAATAGCCCTGCGGCAGCGTTCCAGACGGGAGGTCATAACAGAAGCGGGATTATTAAAAGCCAGAAAGACACGGCATCCTCTTTTGCGGCCCTCAAAAACAGTACCAAGAACAGAAGAAGTCTCTCCTCCTTCAGAGATGGCGATAATCAGGTCATCCTCAGCAAGGTTCAGGTCCTGAACCTGCCGGGCACCGAAGGCTTCATAGTCTTCAAAGTTTTCTACGGCTCTGATAAGAGCACGATCACCACCAGTCATAATACTGCAGGCAAGATCTGCACATACCAGGTTCTCATCGCTGTCATCGCTTCGGCGGGAAGCATCTCCGGACTCAACCCCTGCACGGTCTTCCCAGAACTGTCTCCACATCTCCTCAAGCATCATACTCAGGCGTCCAGTGCTTCCGCAGCCGGTAAAGCATACACGTCTCTTATGTACTGCAGCATCTTCAAAAGCTTTACAGAGCTCTTCGTAGGGTTCAGAAAGAAATATACGCCTTGCCACTGAAGGAATATCACGATCCACATCAAGGAGTAGTTTCAATCCTGCCTTAGTATCTTCCTGAATCACAGAACTCAGCTGATTTGTGTAAGGATGAGACTGTTCTGTGGGAATAAATCCCAGCTGAAACTGCTCCTCATCTCGAATAAATGTCTCTGCCCTTTTTTCAGCTTCCTGTAGAAGCCTGTTGTCAGTTGTAAGGTAATTATAGTCGGGTTGGTTTTTCATTTGAGAGCTCCAGCAGTCATTCCCTTGATAAAATATTTGGATAAAAATAGATAGAGTATAAGCATAGGGAGAATAGCAATAGATAATGATGCAAACAGCAGATGCCAGCTGATCTGATACTGTCCAAAGAAGACACTCATCCCCAGGGGTAGAGTTTTCAGTTTATTTGACTGAATAAAGACCAGTGGAAAGAAAAAATCATTCCACACCGGCACAGCATTATAGATAGTGACCAAAGCGATTGAAGGGGCAGTCAGAGGCATAATGATCTGCCTGTAAACCATCCATTCATTGGCGCCGTCTATCCGGCCGGAGTCTTCGAGATCATGGGGAATAGTCTTCATAAATCCAGTAAGGATAAAGACCGTAGAGGGCATACTCATGGCCGTAAAGATCAATATCAGAGCAAGAGGATTATCCATCAGTCCCAAATTCCGAACCAGCATAAAAAGGGGAATTATTGCAGCCTTAAGAGGGAGCATAATACCTGCCAGGAAGGCCAGATAAATAAAAGTAGACAATTTATAATCATATCGGCAGATACCGAATGCGGCCATAGAGCCGAGTAATAATACGATACCGATAGAGATACCAGTCACATATATACTATTAAAGAAATACCGGCCGAAGCCCCCTTCTCCCCAAACCTCAACGTAATTGGAAAACAGCCATTTTTCAGGCATCGCATAAGGAGTTTTAAATATTTCACGGCTTGTCTTGAAGCTGGAAATAATCATATTGAGCAGAGGATAAAAAATAAGGATTGCATAACTTATCAACATAATCTGGAAAATTATAATCAGAGTCTTCTGGAGTATTGAGGCTCCCCTGAACTTTAACTGTCCAATCATAATTCCACCTCCTTGCCTTTGAATGAGATAATACTCAAGGCACTGAAAAAGAAGGTTAGAACATAGATAACAACTGCAATTGCCGATCCTATACCGACTTCAGGCAGGCCTGAATCAACGGCTCCAAATGCGGTTCTGTAGAATAATGTTCCCAGAGTATCTGTGGAATAATATGGCCCTCCTTCCAGGCCGGCCATTGTATAGATCTGTTCAAATACATTGAGACTTCCAATGAGAGTCAGCACTGTGATAACCATAATAGAAGGCATGATCAGGGGAATCATAATATGGGTAAACAATCTGCCTTCCCCGATGCCGTCCAGGTATGAAGCTTCCACAACCTCTTCGGGAACAGCATTGAATCCCGCATAGAAAACAAGTGTCGGGAATCCAACCCATCGCCAGATATTCACTGCGATGATACTGGGTGTTGCGAGAGCTTCGTCTCCAAGCCATGCCCGGGTCCAACTCTGCAGACCTACATCTTTGAGAAATCTGTTTATGATTCCCATATTGGGGTTCATGTAAAGACTCCAGAGAAATCCTACGGCTACAATAGAAAAGAGTACAGGAATAAAAAACACCCGCTGATAGACAGCGGAACCTGCAATTTTCTTATATAAAAGGTATCCAAAAAGAATACCCAGGGAATTCTGAATTAACATAGTAGAGAGAAACCACTGTATATTGTTTCCCATGGCATTAAAAAAGCGGTCTTTATAAGGATACTGATTAAATATCTTATGAAAATTTTCCATCCCCACAAACTGATCGCGGGCAATACTTTTCCATGAAAACATACTGTTGTACATGGACATAAAAAGAGGTGCCACTATAAATACAAGGACAATAAGAAGCCCCGGGAGAACAAAAAATGTTATCCATAATGACTGGTGTTTAGTTTTTTTCATTTATTTTTCCAGATGAAATGCACAGCGCCGAAGCGGAATGGCATGTCTGTAAGATACCACCTGCCGTCAGACAGCAGGTGGTTAAGAATGCTATTATTACTTAAAAGGTTTATACCAGGTGGCAACACCTTCCTGGACCTGATCAACGACTTCATAACTGTCAATGCTGTCAGCTAAAAGTCCCTGCAGAGTACTCTGAATAAGAGATGATCCTGTAGGCTGTTCGTAACGAAACCCTACAAGCATGATATAGGGAGTAGAGTTTTTATTCAGTTCTCCCAATTTTTTAAGATAGGGATCTGTAAACTGTACTCCGGGTACATCTGATTTCTGTTTCAGGTTATCAGCAAGATACTGACCTGCCTGTGAACTTGCCATAAAACTCAGGAACGCGGCGGCGGCTTCAGGGGCTTCTGTTTCAGCATTCATACCGAAAGATCCATCAAGGAAAGCAGATGCATAGCGTGTATCACCTGCTTTGGCTACGGGTCCTGCAAATACATCATATTCCATATCAGGATTCTGAGCACTGAAATAACCGGCTTCCCAGCTTCCGCCGATAAAGTGTCCGGCCATTTCATTGATAAAAAGCATCTGCATATCTGTATAGGCAATTCCCATAAAGTTATCGGGCATATAAGGACGGAGTTCCTGAAGTTTTTCAAGTGAAGTTCTGTAGCGGTCATCAGTGAAATCTGTTTTTCCTGAAGTCAGGTCTGCAAAATAATCGTTTGCTCCATAGAAGTTAGGACAGATAACACCCTGAAGTACTTCTAATGTCCATCCGTCTTTTCCACCATTGGCAAGAGGAGTGATTCCAGCTTTTTTCATGGTTTCAAGGTTAGCAAGAAATTCGGCCCAGGTTTCAGGAACACTCAGGCCAAGCTCTTTATACATAGCCTTGTTGTAGTAAATGACCAGGGTCTGGCTTGCAAAAGGAACACCATAGATTTTCCCGTCAGAAATACTGGTGGCACCTCGAACTGCATTTTCACTGAAATTCTTAAGAGCAGGTACTTTATCATCCAGAGGCATGAGGTAACCGGGCTGTGCATATGTTTCCAGTCCGCCATAGGCTTTGAGATGAATAATATCGGGCCCGCTGCCGCCTTTGATAGCTGCCGACAGAACTGTATTATATTCAGTATTTTTATAAGCTGTGAAATTCACATCTATTCCCGGATTCTTCTCACGGAACTGATCAATAAGGTTGTTATAAATATCAACGTCTTCTGTTCTCCATGACCAAAAGTCAAGAGTTACCATTTCTTCTACGGCTTTATCCTCGGCAGGAGAACTCTCCTGGCCTCCTGCTGCAAATACCGAAAAAGCTATGAGACACATTAAAACACTCAATAAGAATTTCTTTACCATTTCTCCATCCTTTGAATAGGTTTGTTGTTTTTCCTACTATCTACTATAGGAGGACAATTCTTCATCTGTCAACTGAAAAATGAATCTGAGAAAAAATTGAGCATATAGATTAAGATTTTAAAGACTTTTAATATTAAAGCTACGTTCCTGGAGGATTTGACGTATCGCTGAATGCTGGGCACCCGCAGCTACTGCCCAATCGGGATCTGAACTGTTATGTATATTCATTACAGCTTCCCCCCCGTTAAAGTTGCTCTCTTTTGAAATATTTGCTGTAATCTTTTGACACAGTTCATCTCTGTAATCATCAACATCTCCACCTAATACAATATCATTACAGCCTGTTACATTTGCAATAAGTGCCAAAGACCTTCCAAGGTTGTGAATAAACAAATGATTATCCCTATCTTCCTGTCCTTCAGCCGGCTGCAGGAGATGTGTAATTGCACGGCCATGCATTATTTCATCATTATGAATAACACCTATACCCACTCCGATATCCCGATGTGCACATGCCGAACGTTTTTCTATAAGTACAAGAATAAGATCTTTCTTACGCAGCTTGTTTGCTTCACCCAAAGCACAGGCCTGGGCATCATTAAATAACACGATAGGTACATTTAAGACTGTTTCCAGAGGTTCTGAAACAGATAAAGGGTCAAAAATCTGCAGTGCATAGGAGAGTGTAATCTCCTGTTTTGCATTATCAACAGAACCACTGACTCCGAGTCCAACCGTAGCCAGACCGGCGAGCATGGGATATTTCTCTTCAATGGTCTTTCTAAAACGTGCAAGTTCAACTGCTAGAGAATTAATTGCTCCTGGACCATATACGTCTATAGGGATATCTTTTTCATCCAGATATTGTCCGCTTAAATCGGCTGCATACAATCGAATAGACGGAACAGTCAGTTCAACTCCTATTGCATAGGAATATCCACTGCGTATATTCAATAAAACAGGAGGACGTCCTCCCCTGGGTCTTGAAGAGTTGGCAGAATTCTCTTCGAGCATTTTATTCTGAATCATCCAGTCGGCAAGACTTCCAACTGTAGAGCGATCCAATCTCAACTCCCGGGCCAGGTCAGCACGACTCTGCCCCGGGAATCGCCAGAGGCTGCCAAGGATTCTGAATATATTGTCGCGCTTCAATCTGTGCTGTACTGCCATTTTGTTGGAACTCCTACAAACCAAGGATACAAGGATATAGCCAAATGGTCAAATTGAATAACATATCTAATTTATGGATGTAAAGTGATATCAAATGTGATATCACTTTCAGGTGAATTCACCCGGTAGCAAATGTGATATCACATACGATATCACTTTCAGGCGCATTCACCCGGTAGCAAATGTGATATCACATACGATATCACTTTTGGTTACAATTCACACGTCAGGGGGTTGGAAGTCCCCTCCCTTCCCGGAACTAAAAAAGCTGTCTGATTCCGATGATCAGATAAACAGCAATAACTCCACTAACGGACAACTTGAACAATATGCCTAAAAGAGTTCCGGTAAAAACACCCAGTGCAGCTTTCAGAGGATTTTCGTTCTCTTTATTAAAGAGAATCTCTCCCAGAAATGCTCCGGCAAAGGCTCCGATAAATACACCTAAGGGAGGAAAGAAGATCATCCCCAGGAGCATCCCGGCGACAGAACCCCAGGTTCCACCTTTCCCGGCACCTGCTTTTTTTGAGGCAAGCACAGGAAAAATATTATCCAGGAATTGTGATATAAGAGCCAGGACTCCCAATATAACCAGAAGCCGGGGTCTATATAGAGTGAAGCCGCCGGGCAGTGAGACTATCAGCAATGAGGCAAAGCTGAGTACAGGCCCGGGCAGAACAGGAACGACACAACCGATAATCCCCACAACCAGTACAAGGATAGCGAATATTAAAGCCAATATTTCTAAAATCATATTCATAATTATATACACTTAGCGTGGAAATTGAATTATTTTTTTGACCTTTGCCAAAGCCTGACAAAGTCGGTCTATCTTCCGAAATCCCAGCCGGCTTTAATCATGGCAAGATAATGACTGTCAGGGATGTAATCGGGGACAGAGTTCCCTGTTCCAAGGGCATAACCGGGTCTGCCGGATGTCCGCTCAAGCATGGCAATGGATCTCTTATAAACTTCTTCTTCACTGTGGGTGATTATGAAATCCACATCTATTCCGCCAAGGACAGCAATACGGCCTCCATATTCCTCATAGGCTTCTTCAACCGGTTTTATATTGTCCTCATATGAGTGTTTGGCTTCATAGCCGAGGTCTTCAATCACCACTTCCATAATATCAGGATAAAGGTTCCCGCAGGAGTGTAAAATCGCAGGCAAACCTGCTCCATGGATGATTGAAGTAATTTTTCTATGCCATGGATAGAGATACTTTTCCATCTGATCAGGAGAGAGGAGAGGCTGGGTATTGAATCCCCAGTCGTCATTGCTGATTACTGAACCTACAGCGGGATATTCACAGAATAGACTGTAATATTCACAGATCAATCCCCCTACCCTGTCAAAAACAGCTTTAACCAGCTCCGGATCATCTACCATCATATAGCAGAGATTCTCATAACCCATCAGCTCAATTACATTCTCCTCAACTCCGCCGGGACCGCTGGGTATGATTTTCATACCGTCGGGAATGTATGGATCAATCTTATCCATAACGCTGAAGTCCATATTCTCAATCCGTGGCCAGGGAAAGGCTTCAAAACTTTCCCAGTCGGAGATCAGCCCCCCGTTCATGGATACTGAGGAAGTCTTATGACGGTCTTTTACCTGAAAAGAAAAGCTGTCGGGTTCGAAGAATACAGCATAATCATACCCGGCCTTCTGGTAGGCGATAATACTTCTTACAACAGAAAAGAGCGCTGGGTCCTGCGGGATGGGTGTATCACCGCATAAAAGGTCATAAAGCCTGTCATTCAGGAAAAACTCCCAGAATACAGGTCTGTCCGGAACTTCTTTATTCAGTACTTTTTCCAGCTGAGAAAAATCAGCTTCTTTTGATCCGTCGGGCAGCCACATAGCAATGCTCCTAAAAATTGTTTCTGATACTGTTTATATCTGATCTAATTCTAAGCCTTTATGCTGAGAAGTGAATGGATAAAAGGGATATAATGTATCCATTTCGATACATTATGATTAGAATATCAACTATGGATAATTCAAAATCAAGTATGTGTGGGTCTGAGAAAACCTCCCGCAGATCAGGATTAAGTATGCCCGGTTATGAGGAGGTCACCCCTTGTCTGGAATGGCTGCGGCCTTATGTAAGGCAGTGTGGAAATTCTCCCCGTGGTAACTGGAAGATGGAGAGACGCAGGCTGCTTGATTTCCTGCTTGTCTATATTGAGAAGGGTTCAGGACAGTTCACGGTAGGCCCTAACGGATATGATGCAAGTGCGGGAGATCTATTCTGGATACCACCGGATACTGAACACAGCATGGAGGGAACAGGGGGGGTTATGGTCTGCCCCTATATCCATTTTGATCTGATTTACCGCTACCCTGAGAGTCATTGGGAATTCTCCATCCCCTCGGGTGTCAATAATCTGGATGATTATACTCCTATGGCCCATCCGGCGATTCCAGAGTCTCTCTTCAGCAGAATTCCAGGACGCTCCCGGCTCTACAATCACAGACAGATAGGCAGTCTTATAAATACAGTCTGCCGTGAGGCTGCAGTCGCTCACGAGGCACACACGATGGCTCTTTCAGGGCTGATGATGCAGATATGTACTGAGATACTGAGAGGTTTGAATGGGAAGAATGAAACAGAAAATGAGCGTTATATAGCGGTGATGGAAGCAGCCTCATCATTTGTCCAGAACAATCTGGCGGAAGAACTGACAGTAAGGGATCTTGCGGAGAATGCGAACCTTTCGGAGGCCTACTTCCGCAGGCTGTTTGCGGCACAGTATGGTCTTTCCCCGGGGCGCTACATCCGGCAGCTGAGGATTGCCCGGGTAAAAGATCTAATGACCTACACCGACAATTCTCTCTCTGAGATAAGTCTGCTTTGCGGCTTTGCAGATGTTCACTCCCTGTCAAAGGCTTTTAAAAAGGCTGAGGGTGTCAGCCCCCGGGAATATAGAAAGTTCGGACGGAACCTGGTATTTACTTCAGGTCGGGAGAAGGCATACCCCGGTTGATTGATTCCGCATAGACTACTGCAGATTCAATATCATCGAAGATACGCTTTTCCTCTATCATGTTCTGATTGAGGAATTTCTTCTTTACAGCAGGATTCACCCCGGAGAAGATAAGCTGAATATCCTTCTTTTCAAGTTCCCTGATTATCATCTTAAGCTTAACGAGTCCCGATGAGTCTACAATTGGAACATAACGAAAACGGAGTATCAATGTACTCTGATGAGATTTCAGGGTTCTTGATATATTAAGCAGATGATGAACAGAACCGAAGAACATGGGTCCGTTTAATTCATAAATAACAATCCCTTCGGAGTACTCCCCAATTTCGTGGGAAAATATTTTCCCCTCCACTGTCTTAGTACTCATCAGCGGATTCAGTTCCACCGAGTCGGACATCCTTTTCATAAAAAGGATTACTGAGAGCATAAAACCAACAGGAATGGCTATGGTAAGGTCCATAAAAAGGGTAAGAAAAAAGGTAGCCAGAAGCACCATGGCTTCATAGATATTGACTCTGAGAATATTAAAGAACTCTCTGAGCTCAGCCATATTCCATGCCACCATAAAAAGTATTCCCGCCAGTGTCGACATGGGGATGTATTTTACCACGGGCATGGCGATCAGATAAATCAACAGCAGGGTCAGGGCATGTACGATTCCTGCAATTGGTGTTCTGCCGCCGTTGTTGATATTAGCTGCGGTTCTGGCTATTGCCCCTGTTGCAGGGAGTCCGCCGAACAAGGGAGTGATCACATTGGCCAGCCCCTGGGCTATAAGTTCTATATTGGAGCGGTGTTTCCCTCCGATCATCCCGTCGGCAACAACCGCAGAGAGAAGAGATTCCAGGGCTCCGAGGATGGCGATGGTAAAGGCCGGTGCAATATAGCTGCTGAGAGTATTCAGTGAAAATTGGGGTATTGCGGGGATAAATCCACTGAACTCCATAGTACCGAATCGGGTATATATGGTCTCCACCGGAAGGTTCGCCGCGGCGCTGATAACAGTAGTTATGACAATGGCTGCAAAGGCGGCGGGAACTTTACGGGTAAGCCTGGGTAATAACAGAATAATGGCAATGGTCACTAGACCGATTAAAACAGAATAGAAACTGCTCTGATTTATATGCCTTATATAAAAGATCCATTTATTAAGGAATGCATCCGGCACTGCTGCCTGCAGGCCAAGGAAATCCTTTACCTGAGTAGTAAAAATAATTATGGCAATAGCTGTTGTAAACCCTGTGATTAATGTCTGAGGTATGTATTTTAAAAGTGATCCAAGGCGCAATACACCCATCAGGATCAGAATGACACCGGCCATCAGGGTTGATATAAGGAGTCCTTCATAGCCGTACTGGCTCTGAATAGAGAGGATGATAACAATAAATGCCCCGGTAGGACCTCCGATCTGAACCCTGCTGCCTCCAAAGAAGGAGATTATGAAACCGGCAATAATGGCTGTCAGTATCCCCTTTTCCGGGGTGGATCCCGAGGCTATGGCAAAGGCGATTGCCAGAGGCAGTGCAATGATCCCCACCAGGATTCCCGAAGAGATATCCTTTTTAAGCTGCCCGGGTCTGAGACCCTGCTTCAGACAGGTAAACAGTTTAGGAGTCATTTCAATATTCATTCGTCATTTCCTTGATTTAAAAATCTATAGGGGGCTGCAGGAAGTGTGAACCTGCAGTCCCTTTCTGCAATACAGAATTAACAGCTATGAGCCAGTACTGCTTCATCCCGGCGTATCTGTTTCCGCTCAAAACGCTGGAGTATACTCTGCGCAGTGACTTCACCCAGGAGTCTGCCCTGAGAGTCAATAACAGGAATTTCCCCACAGCAATCATCTATAAGGGGAACAATATCGGTGAGAAAACTGTCCACTGAGATGGATGTGAATTCTGTCTCCATTATATCGGAGATCCGTACTGTTTCAATATTATCCAGAAATTGATTCAGACCTTTCTGATCAACGAAGGGGATATATCCTCCCAGATATCGGATCAGATGCCTTTCGCTGATAATTCCGCGAAGGACATCATTCTCATCCATCATATAGTAGTTGGTGCTGGTAGAATCTCTCAGCTGATTATTCAGAAGGACTTTAAGGGTATCGTCGGATGAAACAGTATTCAGTTCTTTATTGCTTAACAGTTCTGTAATATGTGTATTTTTCATAATTTGCTCCGTGTGTTTGATCATTCGGCTGCAGAGCAGCGCTTTAAAGATTGATCGTTACAGGAGGGGCTCTCTGATTTAGGAGCCGTGTGCATACCCGGGATTTATCAGAAGTCCCGAAGCTGTGATATAAACGTGACTTGATTAGGCCTACCGGAGCTCTGTCTGCTACGGTGACGGCAGTCTGGAATATGATTCTGGAACGGACTCTGCACCGGCTCTCTTCTTCCCCTGCATCTCCCATATGAAGAGCATTTTCAAGATGATCACCATCGGGGAGTTCACTCCGGCTGAATACTGCCTGACCACCGGCTTCATCCTCTGAAAAATTCTGAAGGATGTCTGCTGTGACAAAACTGAGAATAAAGATAAAAAGTGAGGCTGTAGCCAGGAAATTCCTCATAAGGGTATAGGAACATACCTGGATGGACCGTGTCAATGCGAAAACACATCTTTTTACTCCATATAACGGCATTTAACAGAATATAGAGCCTTTCAAAGCCCTACTATCATCCACAAAATATGCAACATAGAGGGGGCAGGAGGACCATACCCGCGAAGAGGCAGCCCCCGTTCATAAGGATGGGAAGACGCCCGAATTATGATTAATTGTGTAACCGTTACATGTGGCATATCTATTTACAGATCACAGGAACGGGTGCTTAATAATAATCAGAGTTTTAATGTCTAAATGGGAGTGACAGTGACCGATCTTACAATATTGATTTTAGATGATGATCAATCCATCACTATGCTTTTGGAAAGTATTATCTCCTCGCGGTACAAAACGATTGTTACAAATAATGCTCATCATGCCCTGGAGAAGATGCATGAGAACACTGTTGATCTGATGCTTGTAGATTTCAATATGCCCGAGATGTATGGAACTGAGTTTATAAGCAGAGCCAGAGAAATACAGCCTGATGTCGCTTCAGTGATCATTTCAGGAAACAGAGATATTGATACGGCCATAGATGCCCTGCATACAGGGGTTTTTGATTTCATTCAGAAGCCTTTCAGGGATATCTCGACCCTGTATCAGGTGATAGAGCAAGCTCTTGAGAAAAGAAAACTGATAATTGAAAACAGACTCTATAAAGAAAATCTTGAGCAGATGGTTCAACAGAGAACCAAAGAGCTGGAAAACAATAACAGGGAGCTTCATCGGTCTCGAAGCCGGATCATCGGAATTCTCTCCCGTGCTGCAGAATATAAGGACTATGAGACCGGTCAGCATTTTTTGAGGGTTTCAGAATATTCGAGAATTATTGCCACAGGACTGGATCTTGAAGAAGATCTGATAAATATAATCCACCAGGCAGCTCCTGTACATGACATAGGGAAGATAGGAATTTCCGAAAAGATTCTCCTGAAACAAGGCAAGCTCACAGATATTGAATTTGATGAAATGAAGAGACACTGCGAGTTTGGTGAGGAAATATTGAAAAGTGAATCTCTTGATAGCAATGATATGCTATATGGGAATGGAACATTCGATGACTTCTCCTTCTCCGATAAACTGCTGGAAACTGCAGCCCGGATTGCTAAATCACATCACGAACGAATTGATGGAAGCGGTTACCCCGAGGGCCTCAGAGGTGATGAGATACCCCTGGAAGCCAGAATTGTTGCAATAGCCGATGTCTATGATGCCCTGGGAAGCAGCCGTGCTTATAAAACGGCCTGGAGTGAAGAGAAATGCCAGGAGTTTATCAGAGAAAACTCGGGAGTCCTTTTTGATTCTCAGGTTGTTGATTCTTTCTTCAGAAATATTGATTTAATTCTTGATCTCAAGGCTGAGATTATGGAGGAGAGTAAAACATGCTCTTATTTAGCTTGATAACAGCTTGATAACAGCTTTATAAATACTGCGTGATTGGAGATTCACCTTTGGAAGGAAGTGACATAAAGACAGATTCTCTTTTTCAAAACCTGATCTTTGGTTTTGTATTACTCTGTTTGATATACCTGCTCAGTCAGGGGAATGCTCTTCTTTTCCATGGTATTACCGAACTGTTTTCGATCTCTGTGGCCTGGAGTGTATTTCTTTTAATGTGGACCACAAGAAAGATAACCAGGAACAAGACCCTCCTCTTCCTGGGCATTGCCTATCTTTTTATCGGTTTTATAGATCTATTTCATACTCTCAGCTATAAGGGCATGAATGTATTTGAAGGCATAGAAGGCTCGAATACAGCAGGGCAGCTATGGATTTCCGCACGGGGTATGGAGGCTGTCTCTCTTCTTCTCGTATCCATATTAATCCACAAAAAGGACAGAATTCCTGTCAGAAAGTACATGGTGATATTTTCTCTTATCACTACTCTGATTCTGGCTGTCATATATTATACAGAGATCTTTCCAGTCTGTTATATTGAGGGTCAGGGGTTCACACAGTTCAAAACCCTGGCTGAATACGCTATCTGTCTGATTCTGCTTCTGTCAATCCGGGGATTTCACAAGTGTCGGAAAGAACTGGACAGAAGGGTCTATAGTCTCCTGGTGATGTCTCTTTCGGTTTCAATTGCTTCAGAACTGGCTTTTACCATATACATTGATGTATATGGTTTTTTCAATGCTCTAGGTCATTTTTTAAAGGTGATCTCCTTCGGTCTTATATTCCAGGCTCTGGTCTACTCCTCTGTACACCATCCTTACTCAACTATTTTTCAGGAATTGAAAAAAGATACAGAAGAGCTGAGCATCTCACAGGCACTCCACAGCTCCCTTATTGCGAATATTTCCGATGTTCTTGTGATTCTGGATAAGGAGGCTTTAATCAAATATATCAGCCCCAATATTGAGAATCTTTACGGTTGGTCTTCAGTAATCAGAGCTAATCAATCGGTCTGGGAAAATGTACACCCGGACAATATAAAAACTCTTAAACAGGCATTTTCCAGACTTCTCGATAAAAAGGACAGCCGTGAAACCGTGGAGATAAGATACAGACGTGCAGACGGGCATTATACTGATATTCAGTTGACCGGCAGAAACCTTCTATCTGATTCGGATATTAATGGAGTTCTCGTCAACTTCCACGATATAACTGAGAGGCTGGATTCAGAAACGAAGATTCAGGAAAGTGAAGAACGCTTTCGGGTACTCCACAATGCCTCTTTCGGTGGAATTGCTATTCATGATAAGGGATTGATTCTTGAATGTAATCTGGGCCTGTCTGAGATAAGCGGGTATGAATACAATGAACTGATAGGTATGAACAGTCTTCAGCTTATTGCCGAGGACTCCAAAGATAAGGTACTGAACAATATCAAACTCGGTTATGAAAAGGATTATGAAGTACAGGGCTGCCGAAAGAACGGAGAGGAGTACCCTCTCAGGGTTGAAGCCAGAAACATTCCCTATAAGGGCAAACCAGTCCGTGTTGTTGAGTTCAGAGATATAAGCCGGGAAAAACAGAATGAAACGGAAAAAAACAGGCTGAAAGAGAGCTTGATGCAGGTTCAGAAGATGGAAACCGTAGGACGTCTGGCAGGTGGAATTGCTCATGATTTCAATAATATGCTTGGTGTTATACTGGGCTATACAGATATAATCATGGAGAATGAGGGTCCCCAATGGCCTAACTACAATTATCTGAATGAGATAAAAAAAGCCAGCCAACGCTCAGCTGACCTGACACGACAGCTACTGGCGTTTGCCCGTAAGCAGGTAGTTAATCGCCGGGTTATGGATCTGAACAATACAATTACCCTTATGATAGAGATGCTGGATAGACTTGCAGGTGCAGAAATCCAACTGGAATGGAGTCCCGAAATGAATGCAGGCTCAGTCGAAATTGATCCCAATCAGCTGAACCAGATTCTTGTAAATCTATGCATGAATGCCAAAGATGAAATCAGCGGACAGGGGAGAATCACCATTGAGACAGGGAGTTCCTTTATCCCGGAGGAAGAGTGTAAAAACTGGGAAGACTGTTGTCCTGGAAACTATGCCTCACTGACTGTCAGAGATACGGGAGCCGGTATGGATGAAGATCGTAAATCCCATATTTTTGAACCCTTTTTCTCCATAGATTTTGAGTCCGCAGAACATTCAGGTCTTGCTCTTGCAGCTGTATACGGCTGTGTAAGGCAGAGCGGCGGTTTTATCAATCTGGAATCTGAAGTCGGAAAAGGGAGTGAGTTCACGATTTATCTGCCTCGTGTGGATAGTCTGCAAAAAAACAGCTGACAGGGATTACCACCTTCAGCTGTATATATTTAATTAATCATTTTATCAATTACAAATTCATTGCTGATTATGTCCATCCCAATGCAGAAGCTGCCGGGAGTTTCAACCAACCGGGAAAATCACTGTCCATACTTAGGGTCTCAATCTTTTCCATATCCATTTCATCAGTTGAAAGTACAGCTTCAGGATAAATCGGGATTTCCGCAGCCTTACGTACATAGAGAGGCATCTGCTCCAGAGGAATATTCTTCAGATCAAGCCACCGGGGACCTTTTATTACTTCGCCTGTCCAGAAGTCGACCCACTCCCCTTCAGGGAGATAGACTTTCCGTTCATTCCTGCTGTTCATTACAGGGCAGACAAGAAAATCATTGCCGCAGAAAAACTGGTCATCAATATTCCAGCAGACTGAATCTTCAGGATGGTGGAGTATCATGGCTCTTAAAAAGGGATAGCCCGATTCTGAAACCGATTTTGCCTGCTCTACAAAATAGGGGATAAGATAGTAGCGCAGTCTCAGCCATTTACGGATGGATGATGCGATCTTAGGAAAATGCCAGGGTTCTCTGGCAGAGGTTCCGTGATAGCGGAGATGGGAGCTGAAGACTCCAAACTGGGTCCATCGCATATACAGATCATCCTCGGGGGGAGTATTCATAAACTCCGGAACCCCGTGAAAGCCGGGAACATCATGACTCCAGTATCCAAATCCGGAGAGTCCGATATGAAGCCCGCCCCGGAGTGATCCGGCCATTCCATCCCAGCTTGCTG
Source organism: Oceanispirochaeta sp. M1 (assembly GCF_003346715.1). Taxonomy (NCBI): domain Bacteria; kingdom Pseudomonadati; phylum Spirochaetota; class Spirochaetia; order Spirochaetales; family Spirochaetaceae; genus Oceanispirochaeta; species Oceanispirochaeta sp. M1. The sequence goes on along the minus strand of NZ_QQPQ01000030.1, from coordinate 27,103 downwards.
CAGCATCACCGCCCCAGTGAAGAGGATAGCGCTGACAGCCGGCCCATCCGGCTCTGGCCCAGATAATACCCTCATCAGTTGAGCGTTGGGTCTCTTCAAAGGCTGCCTTCTGATAGAGCAGTCCGTATAGATTATGTAATTTATCTGGAGGCATATTCAGATAGTCCGCATTCATCTGAATATTCTCACCGAAGTCCGTCTTGATAACAGAAGCTCCCTTCTCGAGGAGATCCCTGATCATTGACTGATACCAGTTCACGGCCTCAGGATTTGTAAAATCAATCTGACCACCGAAATCCTGACCGGAAAAATCGGAAGAAGAGCTGACGGCTTCTCCTTTTGGAGGGGCCAGATAACGTTTATCCATGGCTTCTTTCAAAAGCTTATTCCCCTCCCCTATATTAGGAGTCTGCCATAATGAGATTCTGAACCCCTGATCCTTCAAAGCCTTCATAAATGCGGCGGGTTCGGGGAAATTTTTCCTGCTGAAAGACCATTCACAGACCCAGTCTTTTTCAAACCAGCCGGTATCAATATGGATCAGATCACAGGGATATTCTTCATCCCTCAATCGTTTGCAGATATCATTGATTTCATCTGCAGAGAAATAGGTCATTCTGCTCATCCAGGTACCGTAACTCCACAGGGGGAGCTGAGGAGGATAACCGCTCAGTTTTTTGTAATTATTCAGAATCCTCTCCGGATTATCTCCTCCGATAATAAACAGGTCCAGTTCATTATCCTCGATCCTGGCCTGCGCCGCCCTTGTTGAGATATCTGCCAGAGAGAGGCGTATATGAGCCGAGCTGTGGATAAAGATTCCATAGCCCCGGCTGGAGAGATAAAAGGGGACATTTTTATAGGCTCTGCGGCTGTTTACACCCATGGCGTCGGTATTTTCAAGGTTGATTGTTCTGCCCCGCAGATCCTGGGCGGCAAATCGCTCACCTGTTCCGGCAAAATGCTCATCATACTCAGCCTGAAAAGAAAACAGTGCTGACTCCTTCTCCTGTCCATCCTCATTGAAAGTAATATAAGCAAGAGGTAGAGACTCCACCTTTTCAGGAAAAAACTGATCGCTGGTACTGAAGGAGACTGCGGCCCCCCCGGCAGAAGGATAAAGATCAGCTTTCAAAGAATCGAAGCAATCTGTGATCTGGTCACTCCAGCCTGCAGGCGTTTCTCTCTCCTTTTCAAAGCGTGCACGGAGCCTCCCTTTACTGTCATTGATGCGCCAGCAGCTCTTTTCTTCACTTACAGACAGGCGGTCTGACAGCAGATCCTTATGGAGACTGAGCATTGGACTGCCTGGATCATGAGATGTAAACAGATGAAGTATTTCATCCTCAGGACAGCTGAGCTTTATTACACGTATCTCCGGTGAAGCCGCTTCAACAGGTTTTAAATTACCCTGGAGAGAAAATGCAGAAAAAGGGATATGGATCTCCACCAAACCATCAGCTTCCTGAACCTTCACAGCGGAACCTGCTCTCCATATCACGGCTTCCGGATGGACTTCCAGATCGGCCATATCAGTCAAAAAATCGTTAAGTTGTTTCATTAAGTTTCTTCCTGCCAGTTCTTATCTGAACTGCTCTAGCTGTTTCAGTACTTCATCCACCTCATTCCGATTTTTGAAGTCAACCATGATATACATCCCTTCAGGTCCGACAGCATCCAGAAGCGGCAGAGCTTCTTCGGGCTTCAACCAGGGAGCCTGTACGGATTTACCCGACTTTTTAATACGTCTGTACATATCGTACCAGCAGGGATCACCACCCTGGGGCTTCTGAGGACCTGGTGTCCACTGAATGGCATCGAGGCTCTCAATTTCAAGGAGAATATCAAGCTTATTCAGAGCATCCGGACCATCCAGATGAAAAAGAGTGTTATCCAGAGTCTCACAATGCTCCCTCAGATAGGGAACTTCAAACTCCTCAAACATCTCGGGGCTGATCATTGCACAAAAGTCACATTGAGCCAGGGAAGTTTTACCAGGCCCCCAGATCATAAACCAGCCGTTCATACTGCTGCCGTCACTTCCCTTCAGTTCCTGATAGTACTCTTCATAGCATTCAAAATAAGCTTGATTGATTTCTGCCTGTTTCTCTTTAACCCAGTCCGGATTCAAAATCAGATCCATCAGCAGTTCCTGTGTCCCCCTGAGTTCAGCAAGTACATCCAGCCCGGGCATAAAAGCGGGATAACTGACAGAAAAACGGCCATTCGATATTTCCTTGAGACTCCGTGCTGCATCCAGAATGGTCTGATAATGACGCCCCCCTTTATCCAGAGTCAGGGTCCTGTCATTTTCAGGAGTCAGGTCACTGGGATGATAGAGAATGTACTCTTCCTCATAACGGGGTTCGGCTCCCATATAGGTTGCCAGGGTCACTGTCCCGTAATCGGGATAAACGATGGGCATAAAATCGGCACCCTGCCAGTTGCAGGAGAGCCTGTACTCTTCATTCCTTGTTATCCAGTCAACATCCGTATGTCTCTGAACAGGGGATGAAGGCTCTTCTACGGCTTTAATATCATAAAGGCTGCGACCTGTTTCGATACCTGAACCCCAATGGCCCAGAACAAATCCTTCATGATTCCACCAGTCAAGTAAATGCTGCCTGGTTTCAGGCCAGTTCTCTTTCCAATTCATCTGCATTATTGGCTCCTTTACCAGCTGACATTTTTTGCGGCTTCATACAGAGCCAGAATATTTTCTACAGAAGTATTGGGCTGCAGATTATGACAGGGACCCAGGATAAATCCTGTCCGGTCTGAAGCCAGAGTGGCTATCAGCTCTTTTACCTGTTTTTTTACATCATCCGCAGTCCCTCTGGGCAGGGTGTCCTGATTATCCACTGCACTGTGAAAACAGATGGACTCACCATACATCTCTTTGAGCTTAGACAGATCCCAGTCACCACAGCGCCACTGCACCGGGTTTAAAATATCGATTCCCATCTCAACCAACTCCGGAAGAAGGGTGCGCATATCTCCGTCATCATGATGAAAAACCCTGATTTTATATTTCTTCGCCAGATTCACGGCTTTCTGCATGTGAGACTTATAAAAAGAACGGAAAATTTCAGGATTTGTAATGAGTCCTGTCTGTGCACCCCAGTCATCGCTTACCTGAGTAAAATCGATCCGTCCTTCAGCCGATTCAAAGCAGCGTTTATGGTACTCATAAAAGAAGTCAGATAATTTACCCAGAATCATCCGGGTTAATTCGGGTTCCAGAACAGGATCCATCAGAGACTGCTCCAGCCCCCTCAGATAATTATGATAGGTGAAAAGTGCCGAATAGCCGCAGCAGATCGCCCTGTCCCCGCATTGATCTATAAGATCGGGAAGAGCGGAATAGTCATACCAGTCAGGGTCAGGCCATTCATACTGCTCAAGCTCTTCGATGCTGCTGATTCCTGTCATGGGATAGAGAACCTGCTCCTCATAACTCCCTTCATCGTATTTACTCAGACGGTAGCCGAAGCCCCATTCATTGACCCTGATATTGTCCTCTGTCACAACAACTTTTTTACTGCAGGGAGGCCTGACTTCCAGAATTCCGTCAACACCCAATTCATCCCAGAGTTTCAGTGTGGCTGAGACGCCTCGGGAGAGAGGCCCGCCGTTCAGCCCTATACAGGGATTCTGCTCATCAATTCCTTCTTTGATTCCGAAATGATCAAACAGCTTTTCCTGCACCTCAATGGTTGCCCACATATCAGTGGGCACTCTGTCCACAGGTTTATAATCAACTGCGGCCAGGATTCTTTCTCTATGATTCATATTGATGTCTTACCCCTTTACGGCTCCGGCTGTGGAACCCATGTGTATTTTCTTCTGGAAAAAGAAATAAAGAATCAGGGGGATTATGGCTGAAACAAGAATCGCAGCTGTCAGAATGGGTATGGGAATTCCATGCTCTCCCTTCATTATGGCAATTCCCAGAGAGAGGGGTCTATTTCCCGGGTCCTGTATTAACAAAAGTGAAAAAGGAAGTTCTGTCCACATCGCCAGAGATCCGACAATACTGACAGTTCCTATCATGGGAGCTGCCATGGGCATCATAATCTTGAACAGCTGCCGGAAAACTCCTGCTCCGTCGATGCGTGCCGATTCGATCAGCGAACGGGGCATGGTGGAGTAATAGGTGGACATGATATAGGTACCGAAGGGCGCAAAATAGGCAACCCATACCAGGATCAGTCCGAAATGAGAGTTCATCAACCCGATTTTTGAACAGATTCGATAAACCTGAGATGCAATAACCATCTGCGGAAATATCTGAAAAAACAGAACAAAAGAAAAGATGGACAGTTTATATCTGAATCTCAGCATACCCAGAGCAAATCCCGCTGCATTACAGACAAACAGATATAAAATCATTCCAGAGAACACCAGAATGACTGAGTTCATTATGTATGATAAAAAGTTCAGATTCCTGAACACATAGGCATAGTTGTCCATCACCCATGAAGAAGGCAGTGCCGTCTTGCTGAATGTATATTCCTGTACCGTTTTGAAACTGGAAATGAATGAAAAAAAGATAGGATACAGACTGATAAATGTAATTAGAATCAAAAATAGATATACCAGAAACTGACTGATGGAGAACCGTTTTTCATGCATGCTCATGACAGCTGATCTCCTTTCCTGAGAACCTGAATCTGAGCTGCGGCTATGAGAGAGCAGAAAAAGAACAGCACAACAGCCCAGCTGGATGCATAACCCATCTTAAAGGCTTTAAATCCCTGACGGTATATACCGAATTCGAGGGTGAATGTTGCAAAACCAGGCCCCCCGTAGGTCAGGGTATAGATAAAACTGTACATCCTGGCAAATACTTCAATAAATGAGAGAACCAGGAAGAACTGAATAGAAAAACTGATACTGGGAACTGTTATATGAAAAAACTTCTGCCACCAGTTGGCTCCGTCTATACCGGCAGCATCAAACATACCCCCATCGATACCGCTCATGGCAGCAAGAAAGTAGATACAGCCGAACCCCATCTTGGAGAAAATGACAAAAATCATGGCTACCGTGTGTATGGCTGACTTTGATTTTCCCAGCAGGTTTATTGTATTGGCATCCTTGACTCCCAGGGCTGTAAGAACTTCCACTATAGGTCCCATCTGGCTCAGAATAATACTGAATAAAGTTCCCAGTATGACATAGCCCAGAATTGTCGGCAGATAGATCACTGAGCGGAAAAATGTCCAGCCCTTCAGACCATCTCTTAATATGGCGGCAATAAGCAGAGGTATAAAAACTCCTGCAGGAATATAGAGAATCAGAACTCCCAGATTCTTCAGGGAATGCCAGAATTTAACATCCTGAAACATACGCGTGTAATTCTGAAACCCAACCCATTCTGCTGCGCCGAATCCTTTCCATTTGGTCATGCTGTAATAAAAGTTGGCAAGCACCGGGTATACTGTAAAAACAAGCATGAGTAATAACAGAGGGGCCAATAGAATAAAGGCATCCCGCTCTTCCTGCTGTTTCATTAGTCTATTCTTGGACATTATTTATCCTCTTGAAATATTAAATTCCTGGATTATGAAAAACCGGCAGGAATAATTCCTGCCGGGTATGAAACTGTTTTATTAAAGAATTGATTCTAAAGATTCATCTCATAGGCTTTCTGAAGACTCTCAACATATTCATTGAGACTGATCTCGTCGGCCAGGAAGAAGAGCTGGAAGTAGTTGTACATCTCTGCACCGAAACCTGCGTCAAGCTGAACATAGAAGTCGGGAACTGCATTGTTGCTCATATATTTGACAACTTCTGCAAGTGCTTCATTTTCGATTGGAAGATTCTTGTTGGGAACAATCGCACCGGTACGGGTAAGAAACAGATTGGCAGATTCACCATGAACATACTCATAAAGGTAATCAACAGCAGTATCGATGTTCTCTGAGTCTTTCATTACAGCAAAGCCGATTCCGGCACCCTGAGAACTCTGTCTGTCTTTATAGGCAGCACCCTCAGCATTGATACTGGGCATATAACCTAGATTTTCATAACCGAATGCATCACCGAAGTCTTTCCAGTGGGCAATATCAGATGTAAGACCGAAGAAAAAACCACCTTCACCGGATTTAAATACTTCTATGGCATCCATAAAGTAAGGCATGGTTGCATTTTCCGTGATGACATAACCCTTTGTATAAAGAGTCTTCATCATGCGGGATGCTTCAATAAAGGCATCATCAGTGAAATTAGCTGTTCCATCACTGAACCCTTTGAGTTCAGGACCATATAGGTTAGCCAGAAAAGTTCTGTAGGCAAAGTCGATACCATAGGGCTGACCGCCGTTACCCATAACGATAGCAGGGATTCCTGCAGATTTAAGCTTTTCACAGGCTGCCAGGAAATCATCCCAGTCGCTGAGATCAGAGCTCATATCAACACCGGCTTTTGCCATGTTTGCTTTATTGTAATAGATTCCCAGTCCCTGAGCGGTAAGAGGGACTATCTTGATATTTTGACTGCTCTCTTTTGTAGAAGAACAGGCAGCCCATGCCGAATCGGCAATATCATCTTTCCAGTCTGTAATATAGGGGTCAAGAGTCAGTAGAAACTCTTCCATATTCCAGATTCTCTGATCTGTATGTGCCATGATTACATCAGGAACCTGTCCTGAACCGACAGCGGCTGCCAGTATTTCATAATAATTATCATGGGGTTGTGCAATATGTTCAATTTCAACACCGGGATTTGCTGCCATATACAGAGAATCCATATCTTTTAAAGCTGATCCTACAACTTCTTCACTGTACTTGAAGTCCCATACTGTTAATTTAACAGGTCCTTCAGAACTTCCGGAATCAGAATCCTTCTGTCCTCCGGCCATCAATAATACTGAACTGAATACTAATACGATAAGTAACATGAAACCTTTTTTCTTCATTTGGTCCCTCCTATTGGAATTAGATTCAGTGTGGAGGGTGAACTTGAAATCTGAAAAGTTTCAATAATCTGAAGCAGTCTTAAAAACTGTAAATACTGGGTCTCAAATTATGCAAAAGGTATCAAAAACGGTTAATTTACCTCAAAAAATACGTAAAATAATGATATTTCAATACAATTTCAGAGCATCTATGATCTTTATAAGGTATTCATCAGGCGTAATTTCCTGTGTATTGATCAGCAGATCATCAAGCCTGTATTGAATATCAGAAACATAAGATGAGGGTATATAACGTTCCGGATCTTCTCCTGTATAGCGTAATGCCTCCTGAATTGAATTCAAGACAGGATATTTATCCTGGTCCAGACTATTGTTCTCCAAAGGAGAGAGTATTCCAAGATCCTCAATCAGGATTCTCTGGGATCTGTCAGAAAAAAGATGCTCCATATATCTGAATGCAGCCTCTTTGTTTTCCGACTTTTTATTCATACAGATAAGCACTCCTGCTTCCTGCAGCAGCTGTGCTCCGGGGCGGGCCATATCGGGATGGTGGAGATTTGGAAAATAACCCACATTACTTCTCCCCAGATCATCAGAAAAGTTTTTCCAATGTGCAATATCTGACAGTAAACCGGGAATCATTGCCGCCTCACCGGCACTGAAAGTATCCGGAGCAAAACTGAAATACGGACGAAAGAGTCCCTCCTCATGAAAGTATCCCTTTTCCCGCAGGGTATTGCAGAACTCGATAATCAGTCTGAAACGTGGAGATCTGAGCCCCCTGGCCTGTTTGTAAAATGTCTTAATTTCCTCATCAGTAAAAAAAGCTGTGATAAGACTTCTACGGATAAATTCTGTAGTCAGAGGCCGATTGTTTCCTGCTGCTATGGGAGTAATCCCATGGTCTTTCAGGATTCGGCAGGCATCCAGGAAATAATCCCAGTCCTCCGGGGCTTTTTCCGGATCAAGTCCGGCCAGTTTGAACAGTGTTTTATTGTAATACCAGCCCATTCCCTGAAATGTGAGGGGCAGAGCCTTGAGCAACCCATCCTGAGTCCTGCAGGCCTCAATTGAATCAGTTCTGAAACTGATATCGGAACTGACCATATAGGAATCAAGAATCTCAAGATATGATTCAAATTCACTAAACTCAGTACCATGATGAAGCCAGAGGATGTCCGGGCCTGTTCCCGCCAGCAGAGAAGTCCGGAGTGATGGCATATACTGCTGATCATAAAATCCTTTATGTTCCAGGATGAGATCCGGGTTCTCTTCTCTGAAAAGATTATCCACCCGGCTCAGAGCTCTGTTTGTCCTCTGATCCGTAAACTTGAAGTCCCAGACTTTCAGTACAGGCTTTGATTCTGTAGAACTGGAGTCCCCGGATAAAGGGAATGCTGTCATGGACATGAGAAAAACAGGTATTATGGAAAACAACGAAAAACGGCTGAACATAGTCTGAACCAATCCTTGATAGCGAAAACGATAAGTACATGATAGACTGACCCCATGCTAAAAATCCATCGTTTTTTCGTTCTGTTTTTTGCAGCATTTATAACTCTCACTCTGCTGACTGCAGGTATTGTTTTCTATAACACCCACTCCAACCGTGTACAGGCTCTGGCACTGGAATCCGTAAAGCTTCATGCCGACTGGAATATGCTGCAGAATGAAACAAACCAGATACTTCTGGATAGATATACGATCAGGGAAAATGAAATTCCATATGAAATAACGAAGTGGACAACCCATTACAAGGACTTCTCAAAGTCTCTGGATAAGTTTGCAAAAAACAAGCAGATCCAGAAACTGGATCACATACCTGAAAAAATAGACGGGATAATCCGTGTCTGGCGTTTTACAGAAGTACAGCTGAATAATGCAGATCATTTTTTTCTGAAAATCATTCAAACCGGACTGGGTGAAAAGGTCATGGTAAACGGTTTTCTCCACACAATGTATAAACTCAGAATGTCTGATCAGCTGACTGTAAGCGAAATATTCCTGCTGGATGATACGGTCTATGCCCTTGAGTCCCTTGATAATGCGACAAAAGAATTTGATACCCTCTTCACATTGGTAATGTTGGACCTGGAAATGGCCGGTGATCTGTATCTCCAACGGGTCAGAATCTTCTCCATAGTTCTGTCTGTAACTGTTCTTCTGATTATGGCTCTCCTGGTCCTGGTTCAAAGGCAGCTGAAAGCATCACAGGAAAACCGAAGCCTGTATCTGAAAGATCAGAAGAATCAGCTTTTAAAGAAACTGGTATGTAACAGCTGTGAGGAAAACCTGGAACTCTTTAACAGAAGAAAAGAAGAACTCGGAATAAAGCTGAAACTATCAGAAGCGATTCAACCCCTGGCACTGCAGATTGATGATTACTCACTGTTCTCCCATCAGCATAATATTGCCGAGCAGGATAAAATAATAAATAGAATGACCGGATCTCTGGAAACTATGATCCGCAATAGAGACATGGTCTTTGAATCCTTTCGCTACGGCGAGGATATGATTGTTTTTCTGATCAATTCCTCTCAATCTGATGAAAACGAGAATTTAAAAGAGTGGTTTGAACTGAATCATGGAATTCTTCTTGAAGAGAATGAGATTTCAACAACAATGACATTCGGCCTTTTAAATACGGAAGAAATTGATCTGGATCAGGATTTCTCCCGGCTGTTACAATTGACTCAATACCGCTTTATCTCCGGGAAAGGTTCATTTATCTACTCAGGATCATCCTCTTTGACCAGTAAAGAGACATTCCACTACCCCCTGGATAAAGAGAAACACTTTGTTGATGCCATGAATACATTGAACGAATCTGAAACATTAAAAATACTGGATGACCTTATCGGGTACGGTAATTCCTACGGTCCTCAGAATATGAGACGTCTTATTATCAGATTTACTGCAACTTTGATCTCAATTGTGGAAACACTGGAAAGAACCTACCATATCCATTCTATTGACAATGTCACCCCTATGATTCTCAGAATACAGAATCCGGAAACTATTAAGGAAGTGAAGGAACTGCTAAGCGAGATAATACTGAAAGTTATTCATGAATGCAGTGAAATGAAAGAAGCAAAACATGATAATACAGTTATCCATATCAAAGAGATCATAGATGCTGAGCTCAATGATTTAAATCTGTCGGCCGATTCCATTGCAGACCGTTTTCAGCTAACATCCAGTTATCTGAACCGGCTCTTTAAACAACACAGTTCTTACAGTATTGCCGGATATATCAATCACTGCCGTTTAGATAAGGCGGAACTCCTTCTGCGTACCTCAGACTTCACTGTCAAAGAAATTGCAGAACAGTCCGGCTTTGCAAGCATGGGTACTTTTTTCCGTCTGTTTAAGAAGGAGTTCGGTCGAACTCCCGGTGACTATCATAAAGAAGCTTTAATACCTTAGATCCCTTCCAGACAAATCAGGCCGTCCGAGCATTGCCCAGCCAGCCTGATATGATTTTTTATATATCTCCAGAAACCTTTAGAATCAAAGTGTTGAAACTTCAGCATCATCTGCTACTATTCTTCCAACCCACTCGATATTTCCTGCATATTCAAGTGTACTGTCTCCACTCATATGAGCTTTTAGAATACCGTTCATATCAAGGCTTACTGCGCTGTCGCTGCTTGCATTAACTGTAGTTATGCTGTTTCCGGGGAATACTGCATCTACCGAAGATTCTCCAGACACATTGATATTTGCATACTGAACATTCAGGTTATTAAAGACACCAGTTCCCTGAGTGAAATCAACATTGAACTGCTCTGCTTCACCTGTAAGTACGACTGCCGAATTACCCAGTGAGTCAACGGTGAGGAGTTTGGTATAAACTTCTGCATTCAATTTGGTATAGGCACCTGCATAGATGGAGAGCTCATTAGCGGTCAGAGCATCTGCGGCTGTGAGGCTGCTTTTACTGACAAGGCTTATAGAAAGGGAATCCAGATCAAACTTACCTTCAATACTACCAGCTGAGGCTTTTGAAAGAACCAGACTCTCCAGGGAAGAAGTACTTACAACAACAGACACAGGATATTTAACATTGGACTCGATATAGAGGTAGCCCTCTGTTCCTTCCAGATTAACCATCTCGACATAGGTCTTATCACCTGTAATGGAAACCATAGCACTGTCTGACTCTACAATTGTAAAATCAGATATACCTTTAAGAGACAGCTCATTAATTGCTGTAAACTCTTTTGTAATGGTTGCAGTCTGACCGCTTCCCGGGACTGTTCCAAAGGCAAATGCCCCTGTTGAAAAAACTAATGACATCAGGACAATCCCGATCACTGCAATACTTTTCTTTGTTACGTTCATCATAAACTCCATAAATAATTTGTTTGTACTCACTACTAAAGCAATTAGAGTGCCAACTTTTATAAAATTATTTATTTACTTACCTGCTAACGAGATAACTGAATACAGCCATACTAGTGATATCAAGAGATCATGGGAATAAATTACTCCTGCCTTTAAAAGTGGGAAGATTTTTCGCACTATTCTGAATATAATTTTTTGACTATCATCAGTAATTATGAAAATGATAAAAAACACAGGGATCATATTTATGTACAGTACCCTGGTATTCGGTCTGGTTATGGCATCTTTATCTGCCAGATACATTATAAAAGATTCTCAGGACAGAGCATTCCGTCTTGTTGAACAAGATTTTACACATGCTGCTTTCAAAATTTTATCCACCTACCCCGATTTTACTGATGATCAGATGAAATATAATAAAGAAGAGATCACAGGTCTTGTGATTATTGATGAGCTGGGACAGACAATTTACGACTATGGAATTATAAAAAAAGATCCTCGACTATTTGACTGGGATGAACAAAACAGCATAATTCTGATTAAAGAAGAAAATCTGGTTATTGTTAATATGATTCCCGAGCTGTTAATCCCTCCTGAATACTTAAAGTTCATTGATAACATGATGTCCTTTGAAGAGAGAAAGGTTCATATTCATATTGAGTTTCATGATGAATTTCTTGTACAGAAAATCAAAAGTACAGATTTACAGTATGGATTTATTCAATTTTTTCTTATCACTTTTTTTACACTTGCCATTCTCTCCTATCAGAGAGGATTGAATCTGAGGAACAAACTTGATGAGCAGAGGAATCTGGTAATTCTGGGTACAGCATTAAGAGTCCTGACCCATGAAATGAAAAATCCCTTAAGCGCCATCAAGCTGCAGGGTTCCTTTTTAAAGAAAAAGTACCCTCAGATTGAACAGGAAGATATCCAGATTATCAATGAAGAAGTGGATCGCTTGACCCGTCTGATGGATACAGTAAGAGATTTCCTGAAAACCCCTGTTCAAGAATCTCAAACAATCAGTCTTAATACAGCATTAAATGAAATAAAAATACAATTTCCTGAAGAGATCCAATGGGAAGTTCCAGAGATTGATCAGTACATTGACTTCAATAGAGACCGTTTCCGCTCAGTCATGGAGAACCTTCTGAATAATGCGATTGAAAGCGGCTCCTCCCTGTCTGGAATTTCTGTTCACTGTATGGTTCTGAAAAAAACAGTCAATATCAGTATTAAAGATGAGGGTACGGGCATTCCTGCAGATGTTCAACAGAGAATATTTGATCCATTTTATACAACAAAAACAAAGGGAAGCGGTGTGGGTCTTATGGTTGTAAAGAAATTTCTTGATGATAAAAACATCTGTATAAAAATCAATTCAATAGAGGGCAAAGGAACAACGGTCTCCTTCTGGCTTCCCCTTCTGAAATCTGAGAAAGGAAAGATTAAATCATGAGAGTTCTTATAGTTGATGATGAGACCAATATAAGAGAGATCTTTGTAAAACTTCTGGCTATGGAAGGGATAGATTGTGAGTCTGCGGAAAATGGTTTTGCAGCACAGCGGATAGTAGAAAATATAGATATTGATATTATTGTGAGTGACTTGAAGATGCCCGGAATGGACGGTCTTGAGTTACTGGCTTGGCTGAAAGAACAGTCTCTGGATATACCCGTTATTATGATATCAGCCTTTGGTCAGGCAGATGATGCCGTTCAAGCTCTCAAACTGGGCGCCTATGACTATATGGTGAAACCCTTTGATCCGGACGTCCTTATCCACAGGATTAAAAATGCATCCGATGCTCAAACTCTAAAAAAAGAACTCCTTTCAAAAGAAAAGAATGACAGCTATATTGCCCACTCATTGACCATGAAGCATCTTAAAACAAGAATACAAAAGATAGCTCCGACTCCCTCTACAGTACTTATCACAGGAGAGAGTGGAAGCGGTAAAGAAGTCACAGCCAGATATATTCACCAGCTCTCAGGTAATAGAGAAGGACCTTTTCTAAGTATCAATGTGGGAGGCATCCCTGAAGAACTTCTTGAAAGTGAGCTCTTCGGACATGAAAAAGGTTCCTTTACTGGAGCCGAAAGAAGGAAGATCGGTCTCTTTGAAGCTGCAGCCGAAGGGACACTCTTTCTTGATGAAATTGGGGAGATGTCTGCCGGCATGCAGGTGAAACTTCTCAGAGTTCTACAGGAGAAAACTATCAGAAGGCTTGGTGGATTGGATGAACTTCCGATCAAAGCCAGAATCATCTCCGCAACTAACAGGACTCTGGAAAATTCAATAAAAGAGGGAAGTTTCCGGGAAGACCTGTTTTACCGGCTCAATGTGGCCCGTATTGAACTGCCGCCCTTAAGAGAACGGAAGGAAGACATAATTCCTCTGACAACACTGCTTTTGAAAAATCTCAATATAAAAATGGGGAGCTCTATTAACAGTATCAGCCCCGAGGCTGTAAGTTCCCTTGAATCCTACCCCTATCCCGGAAATATCAGGGAGCTGGAAAATATTCTGGAACGGGCCTGTATCTATGCCGAAGGAACCATCATAAGCTCTGACGATCTGGAATTGCAAGATCCATCCCGAATGGCTCAAGTCCATGATAAACCAGGCAGCCTTCACGCAATGGAAAAAGAGATGATACTGGAATCACTCCTCCGCTGGGAGGGAAACAGAACTAAAGCTGCTAAAGAACTTGGTATTTCCAGGCGAACAATTCAAAACAAGCTGATTGAATATGGAATGGCAGACAGGTTGAATTAAGAGCATCTCACCACATAAAAAAACTGGAAAAAGTGGGTAAAACAGATGCATTTTACTCCGATTCCATATTAAAATTAGCTAATGAGCTCTGATCAAAAACTTTTGAAAAAACTATTCGCCTACGATATTGTCCGTTACACCACTGTGGGGATAGCAAATACACTTGTCATTTTCGGACTGTTTTTCCTATGTAATGAACTTCTCGGAGCCGGTGCCATCTGGTCTAACAGGGTGGGATATGCCGGCGGCCTTATCAGCAATTTCACCTTAAACAAACATTGGACTTTTAAAACACATAAATATAACTTTTTAGAGATTGTTCTTTTCCTTATCTCCTTTGCAGTTTCCTATATTGTACAATTTCTGATCTTCCGCCTGCTGATGGACAGTCTGGGGTGGAGAGACGGCGTTTCCGCACTGCTGGCCTACCCTCTATATGGTCTTATCTTCTATTTCCTGTGTAAATATATGGTCTTCACAGCCAGAGCAGATGCCCAGGCTTAAAGCTGATCCTTCCATTCAGAATATATCCTGCGGAGATCTGCAGATCTATCCTCATGGGGCATAAAAAGAGAGTCCATCAGTTCAAGTACCGTATCGTTCTCTACAGTTTCAAACAGATATTTGAAAAAATAGGCGTAGTAGATTACAGCTTCTTCATCATAGGCAAGCTGTGTCTCTTGTACAGATTTAAACCGCCGGAGATCCAGTTCATATATATCTTCCAGATACTGAATATCAATCCCTGCCAGCATGGAATAGATTTCTGCCGACGGATCTCTGCCGGGATACTTTGAAAAATACCTGGAATAAATACTGGGGAATCCCGAGAGCATAAATTTAAAAAGAAGTGCATCTGTGAGTTCTGCCTGGCTCTTTGAATCATTGAGATAGTAATCAGGATTGTTCTCACATAGAAGCAGGGTCACATAGGAATACAGGAAAAAACGTCTGCCGTAATTCTCATCATTTTTCAGTATGATAATATTCGCCACGGGGATCATATACATGGACTGTCCCGTCATATTCTGTGGATTCTCAAATAAAGTTCTCAGGTCAGTGGTTGTAAGAAGAGCCGCTTTTTCCTGCTGTTTATCATCATAGAATTGATTCTCTTTTATCCTGTCAAAGACATGCTGAATAAAATCCTCATCCGAAAGGAAGCCGACAATGTCCTTATCAGTAACATAGACTTCATATGTACTGTTCTGCTTAGGCAGTTTATCAGACAGAAACTTGGAAATACTCCATATATTATTCCTGATGATTTTGGTGGGAGCATCACTGCCTGAATAGAGTTTGATATTCCCCCGGCGGTTAGACCTATAAGTATCGCCGCCATAGCGGGTGCAGCCGGAGAGTGCGATTATCAGAGCCAGGGCGAATAGTAGTTTTTTCATATACCTTCAATTGTGGGAGATGATTTCAAATTGTCAAATAAACAGCTCAGGAGAGACAGCATATTTTTGACATTATCCCAATAAGCTGGAAACAAATTCCATAGTATCAAACTGCTTTTCTCTGAGCTCCTCTAATTGATTCTGAATAAAGCTGTCATGGTGATCAATTGTTTTTGTATGAACCTGAATCATCAGAACAACATCATCCTTTGAAATTTCACCATCCACAGCGGCTATTCCTGCCAGATAAAACCGAATAAAGGCATAGCGGACAGTTATCATTAAATATCCATCAAAGATATTATCATTCACTGTAAAAGGAAAATTACCCTGGAACATGGAGTTCACCAGGTAATGCTCAAAGAGATAACTATGCTCTCTCATAAAGGGATCTAAAACAGTATTGAGGGCCTCTTCATAAAGCTGAGCTTTTTCTTTTAGGGGCCTGTCCTCCATTAAGTTGAACCCGGCCAGAACCTTTTTCGTTAAATCAATAAACTGGCTGCTGTCAATCTCAGAAAAAACTTGTAGAGATTCGATTGCATTTCTAAAAAATCCAAGCTGGAATGTATGATTATCCGGAACCATCAAGGGATCATGACTGTTATTTCTATCAGATTGTTCTGAGCGGCTGATCTTATGCAGCTCATATCCCAGCTTTAAAAGTCTATCTGTAATACAGAGCTCTCTGTTCTGAATGGCTGCAATGGACATGCTGCGCAGTTCTTTAATCCGGCGGATAGGTGACCCCTTCCATCGCTTGTCTTTTGTGTCCACCGCACTATTGATAATATGCTTATTGAGTGAAATATCTTCCTCAATGAATTTGATAGGATCCCTGCTTTCCAGTAATTTCCGCACTGCTTCCGGACAGGACATATAGAGAGAGAGTTCATAACTTCCATCCAGAATGTTATAGACTCTTGGATAAGAGGAACAGACATTTGAGAGGTAGTCTTCACCCAGATTGATATATATCCTGCAAAGCTTATTTTCATTGAGGAAGGGGCAGTATTTGGACTCCTGCATACGAGCCCGACCATAATCGACCTCATCACAATGACTCTCTTCATTTCTATGGATATGCTTTACAAACTCTTTCTTCATCAGCATATCTTTAGTTCGGAAGTATCTGCGGTATGTTATTTTATCGATATCAATATTCCATCCGATGCAGCAGCTGTCTTCGCAGTCACCGGCGATGCATTCAAATCCCTTGACATAGGATGGACTTATGATTTTAGTCAGTTTTTTCATGGTTTGATGAACAGTAGACTATAAATAAAAACTATTGGCAAGTAATCTGGGTCGTTTATAGATCTCCTGCATAATAGGAGTCTAATACTGAGTTGAAGATTCTAAGAGATTCTGCATCAGAAAGGATTCCAACATGATTCGCATTTATACCGATGACCCTCTCAGCACTATTCTGAGCCCCAGGGTATAACTGGCTGCTCAATGTAACAGAACCATCATCATTTTCTGAGTTGAATAGACTACCCTTACCTTCATAGGCAAAGAATAAAAAATGTTTAGTTTCTGTGGGAAGAGAAGATGCATAGAGTCCTTGTATAAACGGACTTTCAGGAACCATATCATACCATGACGGGACAATTGCCGGCGCATTGGCAACACCCTTTGCTGCTGATGCATGACCATTCCAGGGGGTAGCAAAGGTCAGATACAGAGGGATCTGTATGCCGGGGTAGTTTTCCTTGTATTTGATAATGGCAGATCTGCTGACCAGTCCTCCCATACTGTGGGCTACTACAATCAAAGATTCATGGGGATATGTTATATTCAACTCATGCATCAGTTGTGCCAATTGTTTGCTCACACTGTCCAGATCGAAACCTGAGGGATAGTAATATACCCAGGGCTGATATAAAGACTTATCCAGACTATCAATCAGTGAAGAGAAATTTTGTGGAGTACCAAGGGCACCATGTACAAAAAGAACAGGTATTTTTGAGGGATCATAGGGTTCTGTAAAATAGACTTTTGCCCCGAATTCATTGAAAAACGAGAGGGGTGACCAATACCCGTTTTCTGCATTGCTCATAGAAAAAATATCATTGTCAATATTGACAATACTACCTATAAAATCTTTCCTCCATTTTAAGATTTTTGTTACCTCATCCGCTGCTGCTTCAGTGATTGAAGGAGGAAGTGATGCCTTTCCATCTAAGTTCAATTCAATAGAGATCCATTCATCAACAAGTGACTGATCGGGAAACTCAGTATCGATTCCCTCAATAAATATCCCTGACGGTTCCTCTTCCTGGTGCATTCCATCTCGATTATCATCTCTAAAAGCCACAAGAGAGTATTTTCCCGGAGCTATCAATATCTCAAATGTTTTTTCTGAACCCAAGACCCAATACTTGGCGTTGCTTTCAGCCAACTCCGGCCATAGAACCAATACATAAGGACTTGTCTCATTCACCCTTTCATGAGTATCAATAATTTGACCTGATATGGTAATGGCACTGTTAAAATTATCATTGTCTTTCTGGAGACGAGAAAACATACAACTATCGAACATAAACATCATTATTATTAATAAGACTGGATGAAACTTCACAACTGCCCCCTGAGATATAAAAGAGTATACCCAGAAATTGAGAATATCGGGTATTTAAAATCAACATTGATATACTCAAACAGGAATCAAATCCAGATTTTTCCATTTCTCGCTTTATATTTAAGATATGGAGAAGAATCCGTCTAATGTTGAAGAGATAAAAAAGAAGCTTGAAAGCATTATGAATGATGCCCTCGAAGCCGCAAGCCGGGACAAGGCCTTTGATCTGGAAAAACGGAGCAGGGAACTTGGGCTCAGCGATGCAGTCCTTTATAGCGCCCGGAAAGTCCTGGATCGTCTTCAGCTGAAATGAATCCGCCGCTACAGCTTTGGAGCAACCAGTACTTACAGGGCTTTATACAGAACTCATTTGATCCTGATTTCCTCAATCCAATATTGTATCAGCAATGGTATCATCGGTAATTAAATAATTAGCAAATCGATTTTCAAGAGCCACCCTGACAGTATCAGCCTTATGTTTACCGGAACCAGCAATAACAATGCGCCCCCCTTTGTCAGCCTTATCTTTCAGATTCTTCAGACCTATTGATTTGATCAGAGATTCAGGCTGATGTTCACCTATATTGGAAACTATCTCAGGAAAGAGGATCTCCTTACCCGATGAATCCAACAAATGATAATTTAGGTCACCGATGACACCCTTCTCTCTTATATTCTCAACAACACCCTGTCCTCTGACAGAACGGATCATTTTTTCATAGAGTCCTTCATTGGAAAATGTCCCTATCCCGAGGAATGCCGCATCGGCCAGAAGCATAGAGCTGAAGACCTGCTCTTCATTCATTGTATCCGTAACGATACCGTAACCAGTCCCCTTGTACATAAAACTGGAGATAAGTGCTGTTGCTGAGATTGGAAAATCCACGGGTGAATTTGTAAAATTCAAAGGGAAAAGATTCAGATTTTCTACAGATCCCCTGGGTATGAAATCTAAAATTCTTGCTATTGTAAAACCATTGGAGAGACCGATACGAAACCCCGGTTTCTTGATCGACCAGTCAATAATCCACTCCGCTCCATACCGGGCTATCAGCATTTCCCGAAGGATTTTATGCTTTATATGCCCTGATTTCGTAACTACAATATGATCCGCCGGTATATTAAATTTTTTGCCGATTCTCTGTTCTTTTGTTTTATCTCTTCCAAAATTCAGATTAGTCAAAGCTTTATGTCTCAAATGATAAATATCAAGAAAGCAATTATTAATAAATTTTGACCGATCATCAACAAGGGCGGCCTGATCCGGATATTCTGTTTCATACCAGTTGAAGATTTCATCCTCATCCAATCCTTCCAGTGCCATATCAAAAAACTTAATCTTGTATTCTTTTAAATTGATAAACTGATTAGATAAATCATGTTCCGGGTCATTTGAACTTTCCTGAATTGATTTCAATATGATGCCTGCCGAAACTCCGAAATAATTACAGATATTTATCAGATTCTGTGCAGATGATGTAAAATCCTTTTCCCATGTCTGGTATGTTCTTAATGGCATTGAGAGTGCCTCGGCCGTTGCGGCCTGTGACAATCCGTTCAGGACTCTGAGTTCTTTTATTCTTTGAGCAATAGATAAACCGGCATCCATAAAACAATCACCATACTTTATTCATATTTTAATCTATGGCTAATTGTATATTAACATGAGTATAAAATCAATAAACTGCGTACAATATATTGACAGCACATTATTTTGACTATACCATGTATTTATACGCAATATTATGCGCTCATAAAAAAGGAGATGTTTATGAAAAAACTAGGTTTTCTATTACTTGTTTTATCAATTGTAAGTACCGGATTAGTTTTCGGAAGTGGTGAACAGGAGAAGGCAGCAGGTCCCGTTGAACTGAATTGGTATGCCCATGCATCAACATTCAATAATACTCAGGAAGCAATAATTGCAAAGTTCAATGAGACAAATCCTGATATCACAGTAAATCTTATTGAATTGCCGGAAAACACTTCCGACAAACTGCAGGCACTGCTCATTGCCTTGAGAAGCGGAGACGGATCAATCGATTTTTTCAATGCAGATGTAACCTGGACTCCCATCTTTGCTTCAGCAGGACTGATAGAAGCTCTGGATGATCACTTTCCAAAATCAGAACAGAAACAATTTCTTCCCAGCACAATAGATGCTGCCAGCTATAATGGTAAGATATGGGGAATGCCTTTCAGAACAGATGCCGGAGTTCTTTACTACAGAAAAGACTTACTGGAACAGTATAATAAAGAAGTTCCTGCCACATGGAATGAACTTAAAGATACTGCCAATGAAATAGTAACTGCCGAAAGAGCCGCCGGAAACGTAATGTACGGTTTGGCCGGATCGATGAAGCAGTATGAAGGTCTTACCTGCAATGCTGTAGAGTGGTTCTACTCAAACGGTGGAACTGTTCTTGATAAAAACGGAAACGTAGTAATCAACTCTCCTGAAAATGTTGAGATTCTGACTCTGGTAAAAGAGATGGTTGATCTTAAGCTGTTCCCCGAAGGAATACTTTCCTATGGAAGCGGTGATGTAAGAGCATCAATGTTCCAGGGAAACCAGGTGTTCATGAGAGCATGGCCTAAAGCCTATGCATTGTCTCAGAATCCTGATAACTCACAGGTGAGCGGACTTCTGGGTGTTGCAGAACTTCCCAAGGGTGAAAGCGGAAAAAGAGGTCACAGTACACTCGGCGGTTGGCAGCTCTTTCTTTCAGAAAGCTCAAAAAACAAAGAGGCAGCTCTCACATTCATGAAATTCTATTCCGGTGAATATGCCATGAAAATGCATGCTCTCAATGATTCATATCTTCCTGCAAGAAAGTCTCTCTACTCGGATGAAGAGATTCTCAAGGAGATCCCCTTCTTCGGTATGATTGAAGATGTTCTGTCCAATGCCGTTCCCAGACCGAAATCTCCTTTCTATGCAGAAACATCAGCTATCATTCAGGTAGAAGTTCAGAACGCCCTTTCCGGTAAAAAGTCGGTAGAGCAGGCTCTGGCAGATGCTCAGGCTGAAATGGAAAAAGTCGGAAAATAAATAATTCAGTAATTGAATATTCACAGGGGATTGTTTCTAAACCTTATGAAACAATCCCCTTCATTAATTCACTATAATGAGGTTTATCAGGTATGACTCGTAAACAGATGGGATATCTTTTCGTTATTCCAACGATGTTTTTATTTCTAGTGCTGGCAATATATCCGGTATTCAAAACACTGTATTTAAGCTTTTTTGAATATAGACTTCAATTCGGTGAAGTAAAAACTTTCATTGGCTTTAACAACTTCATCAAACTTTTTACTACAGAACGTTTTTATACATCCTTCAAATTCACAATACTTTTTACAATTACAACCGTGACAGTCGAAGTGGGGCTGGGGCTTCTCTTTGCTCAGTTTATGAATATGGACTTTAAAGGTAAATCCCTGCTGAGAATTGTTGTGCTGATTCCCTGGGCAATACCTACGATTGTCAGTGGTTTTATCTGGCGTTTCATGGTCAATGATCAGTATGGAGTTGTTAACCAGATATTACAGAATATCGGTTTGATCGAATCCTTTATTCCATGGTTGAGCAGATCCGGTACAGCTTCTGCAGTGTTGATTTTTGCAGACATCTGGAAAACAGCACCCTATGTTTCCCTACTGGTTCTAGCAGGCCTTCAGAACATCAATGAAAGCCTCCTTGAAGCAGCATCTATTGATGGTGCAGGGAAAATTAAAACCTATAGGTATATTACTCTGCCTGCACTCAAGCCAGTACTGGCAACAGCAGTATTATTCAGGCTGATCCAATCATTCAAAGTTTATACAATAATTGTTGCTCTGACGAATGGAGGCCCTGCAAACAGTACAGAATCACTGACTCTCTACACACTGAGAACCTATTTTGATTCGGGGAACTATGGCTATGGCTCAGCACTTGCCAGCTTTACTTTTGTTGTAACAGTGCTGATTGCTCTTATGTTTTTAAGAGTCATTCAAAATAAAATTAGTAATTAGGAGATAATAAATGATTAAGAGAAAAACCGATTTTGTTATCTTTTATCTTTTTGCCCTGTTTTTCATTGTAACCATAGGCTTTCCATTTTTCTGGCAGGTATCAAACTCCTTCAAATTAGAAAGAGAGATTTTTGATATTAAATGGCTTCCATCTGTACCGACAATATCAAATTATACAGAAGCTTTTATAAGGCAGCCTTTACAGACCTTTTTACTGAACAGTTTCATCATTGCCGGACTATCAACGGCCTTTGCCATGATCCTGGGCAGCATGACAGCCTATGCCATTGCCAGAACAGATATTAAAGGAAAAAAGATAATTCTTCTGGTTATTTTATCGGTTTCCCTCCTGCCCCCGATTGTTATAATCAGTCCTATCTATAATATCATCCGGAGTATTCACCTCCTGAACACCCATGCTGGATTGATTATCGTCAATACTCTTTTCTGCCTTACGACTACAGTCTGGTTTTTGACCCCCTACTTTCAGTCCGTACCGAAAAGCCTGGAAGATGCCGCCGAAATAGATGGAGCATCTCCATTTTTATGTTTTGTTAAGATAATGATACCCATTGTCATGCCCGGTGTTTTTACAGTTGGAATTCTCTCCTTTATTGGAGCATGGAATGAATATTTATTTGCACTGGTTATGAATCCGGTAAGAGTAAAGACAGTAACAGTCGGACTTAAAATGTATGAATCTGATAATTATATTCCCTGGGGTACACTTATGGCTGCCTCGGTAGTCATTGTTATTCCTCTTATTGCGGTAGTGCTTATTCTTCAGAAAAAAATAATCAGCGGACTTATGGCCGGAGGACTCAAAGAGTGATTCTAAATAATGGAAGCCCTTTTCGATTCAAGGAACTTTCGGGCACAAGCTGGTACAGTCGTTTTGTCGCTGAGGAGTATTACATACTGCTGGATCAATATCCAGAACGAGTCATCATAGAGGATAAAGAGCTACTGGGGATTATTGCTAAAACTGACAAGAGTTATTCTCTTTACAGAGAGATGATTATAGATTTTTTTCTGAAATCCAAGGAGAAGATTGATGAGTACTCCTACTGGGATATTCTCATTTCATTAAGAAAAATTAAAAGAGATATATTCGGTGAGACAGATTTAATAAATGCGCCTGAACAGGCCCTTGAGAAATCTGAATTCCATAAGAATAAACCATCTGAAACATGGTTGGAAAGCATTAATAACTGTATGATTCAGAAGAATCCTAATAAAAAAATATGGATTCAGAATGATCTGAAGACCAAATTTGACCAGGCGAATAAGATTTTGTTTATCCCCTGGGACTATCAGCATTTTGAACTGGAAATTTCCACATGGCTGAATCCCTACATAGATGAAAAACAGATAGAGATTCTATGTTTTGATGATCCTCTTTACAGAAGCATCACATCAGAATTTGCTTTAATGGTATTAGAGAAACTTAACATAGAGTCAATTTCCGTGCAGAGATTAGATCCAGAAGAAATTGAAATTGATTACTTCAGGGATTATATAACATCGGGAGGCTCAATATTTACTACGGGTATCTGGCCGTTCTTATCTCTTTTTAAAGACATATCCCCTATTCTCTTTGCCGTTGATAATTCCCAATGGTGCTCCAGAGCACTTTTCCAGTACTCCTACGATATCAGCGGAAACAGCAGCATCCTCTTAAAAGAGGGAAATTACAAAGACATATTAATAGATCTGAACGGTACAAACGGCATATCTGCAGCAGGCTGCCTGGAGGAACCCTTCAAGGCAGATATTGACATATCCGGAGTTCAGTACAGCGCGACAAATATTATTGATCATATCAAGGGGTCTTCCCCCCTTAACTTCCCTGAAAAACTTTTTGAAAACAGGAAGTGGATATCAGGTTTAAAAGAGTTCAATCATGTAGATTATAATTCTGATTTTTTTAAAATTGTCGGAGAGAAAGCAATACAATGCGGTATAAATGAGCAGGATGCGGTTCTCATATCATCGGTCATTTCAGATGAGAGCTCCACAGAGGTAAAGCCCTTATTTTTTGATTCCATGACAGATGTTAATGAAATATCTGTTGCGGGCTACGGGTTTCTCTCCTGTTTTAACTACTATTTCACATCCAATCTTGTCAAATTATATAATAAGAAGGCTCCAAGGGGACAAGAACTCAATATTGAAAATTTCTTTATTGACTATATGGGTCTTTTTGATGGAAATGTAAAATTCGAATCTCTCCCTCTTTATAAAAAAGCATTCCTGGGCAGTACAAAAGAGGGTTCACTTTTTGCAGGTCATTATGGGATAGAAAAAGTGACAATGACACTGGGTGCTGAGCATTTTGAGTTTGACAGCGATTCAATAAACAAAGAGGAGACTGATGATTCAACAGGAATTTACCTGCCGGGATTTGAAGAAGATACAGTGGGGAAAGGCCGCTTCTGTATTGCCATAATCCAGGATCAGATTATTTTCAAGGGAACCGGCCCCTGCAGAATACCTCCGGTAGGAGCTGTAATAGTTCTAAATGAAGCGGTATCAATTCAAGGGGATACTGTTAATTTTTCTGTTGATTTTAAAGACCTTCCTGTTCAAAAAAAGGATATAAGCTGGATGATAGGCGGGTTCAATCTCCTGATAGATTCTGGAATCAATAACTATGAGACCCCGGAGGAAAGCATGGGATCTCTGGAACGGGAGGGCTGGCTATCCACACAATCGCAGCAAACCCAGGAAACACAGTTGAACCCGGAAAAACGAGAACCCAGATGTGTTTTCGGCAGAACATCTCAAAAAAGATTGATTCTGGCTGTTATTTCTGGCCGTTCAAGAATATCCTGCGGTGCAACGTTTTCAGAAAGTACAAAATTTGTCCGGGAATTATTAAAAGAAAATGAAAAACTTGATTTTCTGATTAATTTTGACGGAGGTGCATCGGCATCTCTTATTGCAAATGATAACGGCAGCTGTAAGAATCTAAGTATGACAGCTCCTTCGGCAGGTAATCCTGCGGGTATCCCCAGAAGACTGAACACATACTTTTCACTGAACATAAAATAACAGATCAAGGAAACAAACATGAACTTTGCCATAGTCATCAATGTGTATATTGATGTTAATGAAACACACCCCAATCCTTTTGACCATCCGACAAGTCTGATTAGATTTGAAAATGAAAACACCTTCATGACAACCCTTGAGAGCATCAGAAAACTGAAAACCGAGACTACAGACAGTTTAAGGATATATACAGTAGCCTCCGCTACTCAGCAGAGCAGTGAATTTGATGAACTAATCAGGGAAAAAATATCAGAATGTTTTAAAGACTTTCCTTATAATTGGCTGCTCTTTACAAACAGTGATATCAGACTGTTACGGGAAAAAACAGGATCTGCTTTTTTATCGGAGAAAGGTTATCCTGAGCTTAGAAATGTCGGCTTTATACTGCCTTCCATCATGGGTGAGGATATCATAATTCAGATTGATGATGATGAACTCCTCCGTCCTGAATACATAGTGAAGCTGAAAGAAGTTCTAGCAGAACATCCTGATAAATACCTCTTCACTGCCCCCTATGAAAAGAACGGAACAGTACGCATTAAAACAGAAGATCCTTTAAAATCATGGAAGAAGTTTTCCCCTATGGACCGGGACATGGTCCGTTTTTATGTTGAAAGTGATAAGGCCAAAGAGAGTCTCTTTGGTTTTGGAGGGAATATGGCCCTGAGAAGGGAATTCGCAGAAACTGTTCATTATCCCCTCAATATTCCTCGGGGTGAAGATTTTTCCATGCTTCTTGCAAGCAGGCTGGTATATGAAAATGGGAATGCTCTTGCCGGGATAGAAAAAGAGAACAAAATTTTCAGATCATTTTTTCTACCCTTTGAAGAGATGACCATAATCCATAGACCTCCCTCGGAAGCCAAAAAAGATTTCCTTAATTATTTTGAAAATAATATGAACAGATTCATTATGGAATGGGGAATATTCATAAAGCAGAAAGGACTCACCATCTCTAAAATGAATGAACTCTCCTACTATATAAAAGAGATGATCGGGTATGAAGATTTTAAAGAGTATATAAGACCTGTATTCGATGAGTTGTATGAACAATATCCCTCTGATCAATTGGATGAAATGAAATCCAGACTTTTCAGTTTAATCGATAATGTTGCAGAGTCTGATCGCTGGGAAGAATACAAGGCAGAGCAGAAGCAATATATTGAATCCATGAAGAGAATAAAAACAGAGGAATTCAAAGCCCAGGTTCTTGAATATGGAAGCCGAACTGCCGTTGCATCAGGAGATTGATCTCCATTCCCCCGTTCCCATCGCCACGGACCTGTCAGGTATCTATTTCTGATGCAGTGAATCGATTTCCTTCAACTGTTCATGAGAGAGATGATTCACCTTGATGGTGTTCATGGAATGAATACTCATCTCAGCAGCGGCTTCCAACACCTCCATTCGATCAAAAGCCTGGAGCAAAGTTTGCCCTACCGTCAAAACACCATGATTCTCCAATAGAACAGCATTTGCTCCCTTGGACAGGGAGGTCGAAACAGTATCACCCAAGGCTTCTGTACCCATCAAAGCATAGGAGGCAAAAGCAGGCTCTTTAAGTAAAAAACGGGCTTCTGCCAGCAGGTCTGTATTGATCCTGGATGATCCGGCTGCAGTATAAAGGCTGGCATATTTAGGATGGGCATGGACAACACATTTGATATCGGGTCTTGCTCTTAGAATTTTTAAATGCATATCCGTTTCTATACTGGGTTTGAGAGCGCTTGAAAGATTCTCCCCATCCAAAGTCATCAATGCTATCTGCCGAAAATTGATGAGTCCCTTATCCAATGCAGAGGGGGTGATCAGAACATGAGATTCCCCGACACGAAGGCTGATATTCCCCCCGGAACACGTTGTTAGTCCGTAAGCGCTAATATCTCCCCGTGTTGACTGATCGTCTATGGGATGAGTTCTTCTTTATCAATGTTCCATGGAAGCAATTGTTCCAGATCCTGATTAGTATTGGCCAGTGGAATTTTCTCAAATATA